>JALGTY010000108.1:0-9991 GCA_029821145.1 Candidatus Zipacnadia bacterium | reverse complement strand
TCCTCGGCGTGTTTGTTGCCCCATAGGTACACGCGCACATCGGGCCCTTTGTTCTTGACCCAGTTGGCGATCCTGTTGACCGCCAGAGGGTCGGCGACCATCGCGTCCTTGTAGTGCTCTTCGGCCAGACGGTAATAGGTCCAATTGGTGACGTAGAAATACGGAGCGACGCGGTGGTAGTTTGCGATGCGGTCGAAACGTTCGAGCAACTGCTGGTGCCAATGTTCCAGCGTGCCGTAGTGCTCCTTCAGGCGCTTCTCATCGGCCACGTCCTCGCTATATTCGTCCCAGAACTCTGGCTTGCCATACCAGTCGCCTGGTATCTTGATCGGCGCGTAGTACCAAGATGCCTGGAAACGAGCCCGACGCACGGCCTCGGGCGAGGGCTTGTACCTGGCCGAGGCCCCCTGGCCAGTAGTCTGCAGGCGCGGATCGCCATCAGGGATCGGGCGGAAGGCTCTGGGATACAGGCGATGATAAGCTACTATAGCAGAGCGTTCTCCCCAGGTCGGAGAAAACGTGTAAGTCACAAACTCCACGGCCTGTTTCGCGTTCGCGTTGATGACCAGCTTGACGCCATAGTAAAAGTGGTCCTGCTGGGCGCTGGGGACAACGCCGTTTTCTATGTATGAGAATATCTGCATCGGCTCGATGGCCAAACCCACACCGGATGTAGCGTCATAGGCCGCCACCATCGGCATGGTATACGGCAGCAGGGCTCGCACTCGCGGCTGCTGGGGGTTTGTCACCGAGTAGTTCCCGTTGAAGTACCGCCAGTCGCCACGGGGCGCGAAGGCAACGTACGCGCGGACCAGCAGCCAAGCTGTGTCCTTCGCCCCATTGCTGATCTCCACGTGCCAGGTTGTGCGGTCGGGCTTGACGCTGCGGCTCAAGACAATGGCGAGTTCGCCGGCCTGATCCATCAGGCTCAAAGGCTTGTCTCCGAGGTTCGCTGCAGTCGGTCGCAGACGAACGGAGGCTTCGGCCTTGCCGTCGTACACACCGAGCCCGCGCAGCGCCGCTGGCCCGCCGTCTTCCAGCCACAGACTGGCCCGCGCCAGGGGCGCAACCTCGCCAGGACCGGCAGCAAGGAGCGGTGAAGTGGCCAGGAGCCAGACAAAGCTCGCAGCTAGCCTGTGCATGGGTGTCCCTCCCGAGAACTCATGTCAGCCACATTCACCGGGCTTGCGCCGCCCTCCCCCCGCGAAGGCCGGATATACCTTCCCCGGTTGCAGCATCCCACGGTCGTACGCCCTCCGATCCTTCCGGTCATTCGCCGCCCTCAGGAACGGAGTACTTCGCTCCTCGCGTTGGTCGGCTCACTCGGCATTGCCTGTCAGTCGGAGCTTGTACGTACGTCGTTGTTCCAGGGTTCGGCGTTGTAGTCGTTCTCTCCTGCTGATTGCCTCCTCAGCACGCCTTGGCAAACCTCGACAGGCCGCAAGCTACGCGCGTCCGCGGCATTGCCTTGTCCAGTGTCAAGTCCGTCACCAGTCGCTTCAGCCGACGGTTCTCATCATCCAACTGCTTCAGCCGTCGGATCTCGCTCACACCCAACCCGCCGTAGCGCTTCTTCCAGCGATAGAAAGTGGCCTCCGCAACCCCGTAGGGTCCCAAAACCTATCTGTGCGCACGACGGATGGGCCGAGCCCTTGCCGTGCTTGGCGACGCCGGGACCCATCCGGGCATACCTCGGCACAGCCCCGACTCCGCCGGGGAGAGACCAGTTTTGGGACCTTACGGGGTTTTCGGGAAGGACAACGCTGCCACACGGCATAGGGCTGGCTCTTGCGCGCGCCCTCAGATTCTGGTCGGTTCGCCACCCTCCGCCAGACTGACACGGTACCACGGATCGCGGTCCGCATGCGAGAAGCAGAACTCGATCTGGCCCTGGGCCGGGAACATCAGGCAGGCGAACTCCGTTTCGCATTCTCGTGGGTCGTCATCGCCGTAGCGGCACAGCGCCCCGGGGCGACCGTTGTATGCCACCACCTCACGTGCGAGTTGGGCACTCAGTGGCTTATCACGGCTCAACCGGTCAATCGCGTCGTAGCGGGCCGTGGACTCGGCCATCGCGTCCGGATCATCCCTGCGATAAGCAGTCAGCTCGGAGCTAACGGAGTGGTTGGTGCACCAGATACGGCTGCCCTCGGGCCTCCGAACGCCCTGGTAAGTCCCGGCCTTCTCGACAATCGCCGCCGCACCCGTTCGGTCGCAGATTGCATGGTTAGCGCCCCAGGCGGGAGCATCCAATTCGCCCATGAGCGAGATGGCATCTTCGACCGACTCGGCTCTGTCGAGGACATAGCCGCCGATGGTGTGTGGGTTCATGAACTGCTCTGGGACCGGGACCTCCGCCGAGCAGCTCGAGCCGCCCAGAGCCACGCCGGCCTCGTTGATGCCGGTTCCCCGCCACACCGTACCGGGCCAGTTGGCGGACAGCACCGCGAGGCCGTTCTTGGGACGCACCAGACGTATTCCCGCATGCTTCCCCTCGTGTACGGGGAGGTCATTAGTCTTGCCAAGCACCGGGCCATCCGGCGTGTCGGTGAAGATGAGGTTTGAGCACTCCTCGTGCCCGGCCCTCATGGACGCGTAGAAGCTGGTCAGGTACATCAACTCAAAGGGCATGCCCGCGCCGTCGGCAATGCCGGCCACTTCCTCGACAAGCTCAGGACATCGCTTTTCGGTATAGGCCATGTGCCGCTCGCGCGCACGCTGGAACTGTGCGTCGTCCCAGTGCCGGAACTGCTTTGCCAACATGTCCACGGCCGAGGCGATGGCAAAGCGCGTCGCCTCCCCCGTCTGATAACCTATCTCATACGGCGATCCGCAAGCCTCCACGTAAAACATTTCTTGCCTCCTGTGCGCCACTATGGTCATTGCGACGGTACACTATTGCAGCCTGAAGAGGTAAACCAAGGCGGGCGTGTCAAAGTCCATCGCAACCTCCACCTGAGCCCGCTCGTCGGTAAGCTCGAATGCAACCTTTGTCCCGCTGATGGCTTCTTCCACGCTTTGCAGTTCTCTTCCGGGCGGGACATCAAGCACCATCGGGAACGAAGTCGGCTCCCTGAAATACGATGTCACCACGCCCATGTACAGGTCATCTCCGGCCAGTGCAAAGAACTCAAATGTAGGCATGTACCGGTGATCGAGGGGGCGCAACTGTTTCAGCGGAACATCCGGCGGCCAGTTCTCGACACGCAGCGCCGGCCTTGAACCGGCAGTCCACTCGACCAGCGATGCAAACAGCGTGTGCGCACGGTTTCGCACGGTGACGCCAATTCGCGGCGTCACCGTCGTCCGCGTAGGGAAACCGGCAAACCAGAGAATACGCCCCTTCCCACCGACGGAGACGATAGCGGGCCTGCCAGTTGGCTCCCCGTCTGCAGTGATGAACTCTGCGACGATCTCACCGTCCGCAGGCACCTCTGCATCCACGCAGTGGGCGAGCACTGATATCGGAGCGTACGTGCTGTCTCTGAGATGCTCGGGGATGTCCGCATCCAGGGCCCCAAGCGCATCGGCGATGGGGTGCCCCGCGAGCAGCCTGAACTGTCGCTCCTCGCCTGTCTCTGCGACGACCGCTATTCGGGTAATGTCGTGCAAGAGCGACCGGCCATGCCTGGTCCCTATCTCATCAGCGATTCCGAGCTGGCCGAGCAGGGCCAGATTGCCGCCCGATTCAGCAAATTCGGTGATGCCACGCGCTTGGTCGTCCGACAGGCAGTTGACCTCAGGCAGTATCACGACCGGGAAGTCGCCCAGGGATTTGCTGTCACTCACTCGTGCATCGGGCAGGTACCCGTATGGTAGGCCGCTGTGCCGCAGAGCATCGCAGACAGAGAGTACCCTCGTGCCGTCATAGGAGCCGGGCATTTGCCGCGGCATAGGTCGCAGGTACACCTCGGTCTGCGCCCCATGGACGACTGCCGCATACTTCAGCGGTACAGCCTCCGCAAAGTATTCGTCCGTGCGGAAGCAGTCTTCGTAGGCCTTCTGCACGGGCGAGCATCGCTGCAGCGTATATGTGTAGGGCGTCGTGGTATCAACGCCGCATGCAAGCGGGACAAGCGCAGACCAGTACCCGTCGTGTTCGCCCAGTGGCCGCGTGAAAGTCGGGTGCGAAAACCCCTGAGGCACTATCTCCGCAATCTTGCCCTCGGGAACGATTCCGGCAAGGAACCGCGACCACTCGCTCAGATACACCTCACGAGGCTGAAAATGCGGCACCGAATGGAAGGTGTAATACGGATCGGTGCTCAGTCCGTCGAGGTGCTCCACCATGCCGGCCAGGTTCACACCTGTGGTCCACGGATTGCGCCAGAGATCAACAGCCGGAGACGCCTGAAATATCACTTCTACGGTCGGCTTCACCGCATGGACAACAGCGGCCATCTCCCCGTGCACCAGGTCCCACCGGTTCATCTTCCAGCTCAGATACCGTCGCCATCCTTCATCTTCCCAGTCCTGCGGTTGGGGACTTTCAATCTTCGGCATTTCGCCATCCATTTGATCTCGCCAGGCGGCTTGACACACGTCACAATAGCAGCCGTCGCCGAGGTAAGCTTCATCGTTGACCGCAATGCGAAAGACGCTCGGTGCTTGGGCCAGAGCGCGCAGAAACTCGAAGTAGCGTTCCTTGAAATCGGGGTTGAACGGGCATCCCCAGCTATGGTCGGCAATCCCATCCTGATCGACGCCGCCAGTGACGGATACCATCCTCTGCTCCGGGTGCTCGGCCAGATATTCGTACTGGTATTTCATGTATCCGGTGAACACGCTGGCGCCCAGGCCCAGCGAAGCAGCCTTCTCGCACAGCAACCGAAAGGCGTCCATTTCGGTCATTTTGATGAAGAAGGCGACGGCCTGGTAGCCCTTGGCGGCTACTTCGTCAAGTTCCGGGAGCAAACTTGTCGAATCCTCGGTATAGTTCTGCAAAAGAGCGATACGTGTGATCTTCCGGCGAGTCACTGGCCAACCTCCCCTATTCTGAGCATAGGAGCGCATGCGTGCCCACGCTTCAGCCGCATGGCGAGTTCCCTGCTCGATGTCCCAATACCTCGTTGGAGTGTTCCCCCTTCTTGCTCCCGTATGGCCCCAATACTTGTCCGTCCCGAAAACCCGATACTGAGGTCGGGACGCCGCAAGCCCGGGCAGCAGAGCCCCCGCTGTGGCTGCGGACCTTGTGGATCCTGCGTCGGCTCCCTCCAAGCTGGTGCGACTCGCGATATCAGCTCAGCGCAAGACAGTCATATCCCCGTCCGAGCCCTTTATCGGTTTTTGATCGCCAGCACGATATTCCCTGCCTTGGTCGCGTCCAGGCCGATCGTCATTTTGCCGCTTGCCGGCGGGGCCTGATCCTGGCTTTCCGCCAGCCCGATGAGGCCCTCTTCCGAGACGATGTCGAAGGCACTGGTCGTGGCGATCTCGTAGCGGTCCGCGCCGGCTTTCCTCAGGTGGAAGTGGCCGGGGATGACAAACGCCGCGCCGGTTTCGAAATTGTATATGTAAGGTCCAGCGCCCTCCTCCTGGTCGTCGGTCTGTACGGGCTGCGTCTTCGCCGGAATCTCAGCATCATGTGGAACGAACACAAACCGGTCAATGCTGTCGTCGCATCCCCCCCTGCCACTAGCATCAGAGATTCTCAGGCGTATCCTGCGGGAATCAACGACCTCGAAGTCGTCGAGGATCTTACTCCAGTAGGTCTCGTTCATCTGTCGTGGTGATATCGGTGGAATGGCCGCGCCTTTGATGACGCCGCGGTCATCCTGTACGCGCGCGAAAACCGATGAGCGGTTGCCCGGCGAGTTGCCAAGCGCCCAGAGGTCGTATGTGCCGACGGGAATGTCTTCGAAGTAGAAGGTGAACCAACCGCTTATGACCGCGCGGATTGCCACGTCGCCCGAGAACTGGCCGATATACGGGGCCTGCCCGGACTTGACTTTGGCCCCAAAGCCACCGTTCCACACCTCCTCCGCCTCAAAGGAGAGATACTTCAGACCGAGGTTGTCGAGCTGGGAGATGAACTCGGTCGGCCCCCACTGGCTTTCAGGTGCCAGCTTTTCAGCCTTCGGCTTGCGCATCGCGCGAATGAACGTCACGTCGCCAAGCGAGATGACACTGCCGTCGCCGCCCGGCCCGGGACGAACCTGCTGTATCTGGTAGGCCGCATTGCGCTCCCCGTCGTTGTCTATGATTATCCACTGCCCATCAAGGATTCCATCGGTCGGGAGCGCCGGCGTAACGGTAATGGTGTTCTCGTCATCCATCTGCCGGTCCATGGCCACGATCTGTCCTTTCCAGGACGGAACGTGGAGTGTTATGTCAATGCCGCCGCCCGAGAACGCCGCAGTGTTGATCAGGGACAGCGTGGTCAGTTCGTCAGCCTCAAATCGCGCGAAACAGTACTCCCCTTTCATCTCGATTTTGCCGTCCACCGAACACGTCGCATCCGGATCAAGTGTGCTGCAGAGGTAGTCGGTTTTTCCGTCGGCCGTAACGGCTTTGACTGCCACCGCGGACGGGTCGGGGAGGCTGGCGCCTTCTACAGTAGCCGGCGGCTGGACGCGGCTCACGACAGGCAGGCGCGTGACATTCCTGAGCAACGGTTCGTCCTCGTACGGCTCGAGAACGGCCACGAATGTTGAATCCACGGGGTGTATTGCGTCGTTCTTGGCCAGGACGTATTGGACCCATTGCGGATTCTGCCGCTTCTCAGGAGGATAGCCGCGTGCCAGGGCCACCTCGCCATGCTTACCAAGCATGTGGAATCTCAGGTGGATGTCACGGTCCGCGCCATTGAGATACCCCCACGTATCCACCACATTCCAGTCAATCGTGAAGGCCTGCGGGGGATCGGAGTCGCGCTCCACGTTATCCAGATACTGGAAGATGCCCGGTGCTCCCTTCGTTGGGCCCTTGCCTCGTTCGGGATAGGGAAAGTCGAGCCCGGCGTAGGTTCCCTGTTCCTGCTTGACGAGCTCGAGGCCGGAGGCTGTCACGGAGCCTGCGGGCCCGTGGAAACTGTAGATATGGCTCTTGCCACCGCGGACCCGGAAGATGTCAATAGCGTAGGAGTCATCCTCTGATACGTCAATGAGGCTGAGCTGGCGGCGGAAGCGGTCGCACTGGTCGTAGATCTGGGGGCTGCTCAGGTCGGCGACGTCCAGACCCCTGGAGGGCTTGAAGAAGTGGACGCCGCCCGAGAAGCTGGCCTTCTGCCTTGCCGCGTCCACCACCACAGTATTATGGCTGATCGCCTGGTTGGTCCAATTGTGCCGCTTGGGCCAACCGCCGGTGAATTCCGGGTAGCCCATCTCCGGCGCCAGGTCAAGCCCCTTGGCCACCAATCCGATTCCCAGGCGGTCCTGGTGAGGATGCGGACCGACATTCCTCCCGTAGCTCATCCACAGGCAGCGGCCGTTGCCCTTGCCACGCCGGCCGCTTTGCAGCTTGCACAGCCCGAATCCTGCACAGTTCTCGCTTCTGAACTCGCCCCCGACACGCTCGCCCACGACCTGCATGACTTCTTGCTGAATGCTCTCCGGATCCTTCTCCGTAATGCCGCAATGAAGGCCTGACACATCTCCCCCGGTCTTGAAATGGATAGCTTCGGCGACAGAGCTGTTCTTCGAGACCCGGAAGAACCGCACCAGCAGCGAGAGCTGAGGCAGAATCATGTGCAGATTCCCGCTCGCCCCGGAATCGCCGATGTTGGGGGTGAATCTGTCCAGACAGATCAGGCGCATGGGTGCTCTCATCATGGCGCCGAACTTCGGATTGGTCATCAGGTTGTACTTGGGGTCGGCCTTTCCGTAGTCGTGCAACAGTGTCGCGAAGTAGCCGAGGTTCCAGCACCAGCTCAGCGAATAGCCGGGCGCTCCCTCGCCGCCGACCCCGTCTCTGTCAATCCTGTCGGTAACGGTGCGTGCAAGGCCATTGCCGTCATCGGCGAAGATCCACTCGATGGCTCGACGGACATCGGGTGTGTCGCCGAGTGCAATGGCGCAAAAGGCCAGGCTTCGCTCGTGCATGCCTGTGTTGCCCCGGATGATCATCTCCTGGACAGACAGGAGCATTTCTCTGACTAGGTTGTCCTCGATGTTCTTTCGGATCATGTCGGCCGAATTCTTCGGGTTGGGAAGATGATACTTCTGTGCTTGCGTGGCAAGGAACTCGACGAGTTCGGGGTCGTCGCCGATGGCATCGTGGATGATATCGTAGGGATAGACCATGTTGTAGCCGACGAATCCGTTCTCCCAAGTGTGATCGAGGATCTTACCGGTGGTCCTCTTGAGCGCCGGCTCCAGCCAGAAGGACTTGTCCATATCGGGGTAGACATCCGCCACCCGATCCAGCAGGACGGTCGCCTTGTGTGCGTATTGCTTGTCGCCCGTGTACGCGTAGGCCCACGACAGGCCGCTGATGGCCGACCCGATCCTCCGCCACAAGCCCCACTCGGTGTACGTGGCGACGAACCAGAAGCGTGTGCCGTTTTCGTCGCTCCAGCCCAGGCCGTCATCTACATACTGCTTGTGAAGCGGATCCCGGGGATTCGAGTGTTCGGCATTGAAGAGCAGGCTCCTGTCGGCCTTATCGGGATCAAACACACCGTGTTCGTTCAGCCCGCTGGCATGGTACTTCCCGAAATCGTTCTTCGGAAACACGGTGCCGCACAGCTTGCATGTCACCTTCCAGGGGCGTTCGAAGACGTCGTATTCCCAGCCCCCGCTCTGCTTGAACTTGTCACTGCCGCATACCGGGCAACCGATCTCCTTGTTGACGTACACATTGCGCGGCACACATTGGCCCGGCACCATGTTCCACAGTTCCTGATCCGACAGTTCCACCCACGGCTTGACAGCCTCGAGAGCGCCATCTCGCTGCTTGACCGCCCATGCGTACTTCTCGCAGTTGTGGCGTATCGTGTCCAGCCGTTGAGGCGTAAAGTACGTCGCCGAGGACTTGGCCGCCGCCACATTGACCCACAGCATTCCGATAACGGCCCAGACAACGACAGCCTGCTTGTTGTGATGACGTTTGACGTTGGTCCGAGTCATTGGTTGCTCCTCCAGTCGACTTTGCATTCACCAGACTGCTGCAAACCTGCCACAGACTATATCAGCGGGGAGTAGATGTCAATGCGGTTGTGTGCCAGAATGAGGATGATTGCGCGAGGAACGGACTCCGACCAAGGTGCTTCTCAATCTGCCGACAGTGCTGTGACATTTGCGCTTACCTCCCCCGCGACATATTCACCATCGGAATGCCACAGTCTTGCTTTCTGTCGTGGCTGGGGACTTCTTAGACTGAACAACCGAAAGGAGAAAACCAGAGGGTCTCAAGCTGCTGGTGGTGGGCGTACGGTCCAGAAACCCATCCGCTATGTCTAACCCACAGGTCCTGCCTTCTGAGTCGTTCGGCAACGGGCGACAGAGTGCTGGGCTACAGACCCCCGCGGCCGGCGGCGCGCCAGACTATCGCACTGGAGTTAGTAGCGTTATTGGCGGTAGCTTAGTGTATCGAACCGGGCAGCGCATGGGAAAATGGGTACATCGAATCGTTCAATGGCAAGCTGCGGAACGAGTTGCTCGACGGGGAGATCTTCTACACACTCAGATAGGTGCAGGTACTCATCGAGCACTGGCGAAGGCACTATAGGACCGTGCGACCGCACAGCTCGTTGGGCCATCTGACGCCGGTGGAGTTCGGGCAGCAATCGCGGCAGGGGGAGTTGTAGGCGACGCGCGGTGTGAAGCTAACAATGGGCGGAGGTCAGAGTGATATGAGTAACATGAGTGCAATGTTCGTGGCCTTTACGTTTGTCCTGGCTGCCTGCACCATGGCCTCGGGCCAGCAGGGCGACTACTGCGAGTCGTTCGAGGACGGGGTGCCGGATTACTTCGTCGCGAGCCGAGCGGAGAGTTTGAGCATCAGTCCGTGGCACAGCAAGCAGGCCAGCAATTCATTGCGCTGGGATTGGGCC
>JALGTY010000576.1 GCA_029821145.1 Candidatus Zipacnadia bacterium | reverse complement strand
ACAGCGCGCCACTACGAGGCAACGCTGGTGACCAGCGACAAGGACTTCGCAGAGCTGCCGGGCGTGGTGTATCTGGAGAAGCCTGAGCAGTAGCGAGCAGCGCAGAGCCACGGCGACCAGATGCGCGTCAGTTACCTGATAAGGGCCTGCACCAAAGAGCAGCTTGCCGAGTTGTTCCAGCGCTGATTACTCCTCAAAGGGTACGTTGCTCATCGCAAGTACTCTCGCGTGGGTCAGGCTTTCCAGCCTGACAATGCCTTTTCTATCCCATGGGCTTGTCCGCCGTCCTTCACTCCCCCGTCCAAACAATCATCTCAGGCGAGAAGGTATGCCGCACACGGCGGTTGAAAACACTCACCGTCGCGCCCTACACTTTCTCAGGAAGGGTGATTTCATGGCCACAACGGCGGTCAAACATGCACAGAAGACCTGGGACTCGCACGCTGACTTCGAGGTATGTACCCGCGATGTCGGGATTGACAACGCCAGACCGGGCGTGCGGCTGGCAAAGTCGGTAATGCTTCAGGACGAGCGCGGCAGGACTCATATCAACAATGTCGAGAGGCTCAGTGACAGGGTCTGGGCGCGCAAGGATTTCATGCTACAAGCCGGCGATGTCGCCGACGCCAAACTGTACTTCTACAGCAGGGCAAACCGAGACGATACCAACAGCAAGCCAACACAGGTCAGCCTCAACGGCCGGCGGCTCAAACCTGTCAGGAAGCTGCCATCAACGGGCTGGAGTGTCGTCACCGTACCCGCGAAGGCCCTCCAGCCAGGTCTCAACAGCTTCGTATTCTCCGGCGGCGGCAAGCTGGTGGTTGAGGATAGCGTATATCCCAACCGCTCGGCAAAGAGTGTGGACGGCGGCGCGACCTGGGACTACGACGCGCTGGGCATCCAGGGTATGAATGACGGGGAGTACCTGGTGCGGCTGCGCCTGGAGCGCTACCCGTCGGAGGCCAAGCTGACCTCGGAGGTAGTTGACTTTGCCGCGCTCGCCGTCGAAAACGGCATTTTCCCTCGGGTCAGCAGCGTCAAGGTGCACTTCAAAGCCGATGTGGACAAGCCCAAGGGCACACTGCTGCGGTTTGAGGCGCGCACGTCTCAGAACGGCGAGGACTGGAGCCCCTGGCAGGCGATGAGCGAAGTCACCGGCAGGGAGAGGCTGCCGCGCTATTTCCAGTGGCGAGCGGTGCTTGGCTGCAAGTCGGGAGACGCCACACCGACACTGCGGGGAGTGGCACTGAAAGCCGATGTGCGGGCCGCGCGCACTGCTGCGACAGAGGCGGTACGGGTAGTGGACATGACGCCGGTCAACCTCGCTGTCAGCTCCTATCGGTTCGCCTACCAGGAGCCGTTCGACCGCTTGGAGCGGCTGCGCAAGCAGTACGATCTGAAGAAGGTGACTGCCGGGCACAAAACCGAACTCGGAAAGCTCGTCGCCTTGCGTAACTGGTGTCGCCACACCGCGCCAAAGGGCTGGGACAGCGGACGCACGCAGTGGTGCCCGCCGTGGGATGCGCTCATCCTCCTGGAGACCAACCAGGCGCCGCTGGCCTTGTGGGAGGTCTGGTCCAATGAATTCGGCAAGTGGATACTGATGGATACAGGCAACTCGCACGATCCGAGCTACAACTGTCATTTCGAGTGCAACGGTGTGCCCCTCAGCGCGCTGGAGATCCACCAGTTGTGGAAGGCCAAGCGCACCAACGAAGTACAGGTCGTCTATGCAGAGCGCAAGAGTATTCCCCTTGACACAATAAATCCGAAGAAGCACGGCTGGGCCGACTTGAAGCTCTACCGGCGTTTCTGCATCGCGCTACGCAACAACCACTTGCTCACGCCTTTCCCAGGCGAGCTGACCCACGGCCATGGCGAATACTTCTGCGACGTGTACCTGTGGTGGGAGGACAGCGCGATCCCCGTCAAATCGCCGGAATACGGGCTTACCAGCAATCGCCCCGGCGATTACTACTGGCCGGTGAATGAGACTGCCATCGAGCTGACCACAGGAAAAGATGCGGGCACGTTGATCGTGGACCTCAAGACCATGACCCCGAATTTCGACAGGTTCGTGGTGCGGATTGACAGGAAGAAGTGGCAGGAGAAAGGGCCCGGCTTCGTCTGGAAGCTGAGGCCGGGCCGCAATGTCATCGAGGCG
>JALGTY010000107.1 GCA_029821145.1 Candidatus Zipacnadia bacterium | reverse complement strand
GATATACGATTTCAGAGCCCAGGTTCTCAAGGCAATGGCGCATCCGGCGCGCTTGCAGATAATAGATGCGCTGGAAGATGGCGAAAAGTGCGTGTGCGAGCTCCAGGAGCTGATCGGCTGTGCCCTGCCGACCGTTTCCCGCCACCTGACACAGATGAAAAGCGCCGGTATTGTAGCCGGCCGGCGTGACGGCAACTCCATTTACTACCGGCTGCTGGTGCCCTGTGTCATTCGCGTCTTTGCCTGCATAGATGAGGTCCTGAGTGCCGAGGCGGGCCGTAAGGCAGCCGCCTGCAACGTCTTCTCGTCCGTCAGAGAGTGATATACGCATATACAGTTTCAGCGCCTCGAGATGATATATTGTGTCTGACCGCATGAAGTTCGCCCTGATAGTTGCGGTGTTTCTGGCCGCCTACTTCATACCCGTGCAGCAGCCGCGGGTCCAGTCCGCCATTATGGACATGTTCCTGATGCTGCAGGACTACGCCCAGAAGCACGTATTGTTCTGTCTGGTGCCGGCTTTCTTCATCGCAGGCGCCATCGCAGTATTCATCAGCCAGGCTTCGGTGATGAAGTACTTTGGCCCCAGGGCCAACAAGGTCCTGTCATACAGTGTGGCCTCGGTATCAGGGACGATACTTGCGGTCTGTTCGTGCACCGTCCTGCCATTGTTCGCCGGCATCTACACGCGCGGCGCCGGCATCGGGCCGGCTACGGCTTTTCTCTATTCGGGTCCTGCAATCAATGCCTTGGCCATTATTCTAACGGCCCGCGTCCTGGGCTTTGAGCTGGGCGCAGCGCGGGCTATCGGAGCCGTCGTCTTCGCCGTCGTAATCGGTCTTCTGATGTCGTTGTTGTTCCGCCAGGACGAGACCAGGCGTGCCGAGCAAACCGAGGCAGCATTTGCACTCACTGCGCAGGAGCATGAGCGGCCACTGTGGCAAACAGCGACATACATAGGCGTTATGGTGCTGATCCTGATCTTCGCCGCCTGGGCCAAACCGGCTGAGCAATCCGGATTATGGTGGGAAGTGTACAAGGTCCACTGGTTCATCGTCCTGCCCCTCCTGGCGATTTTGGGGCTAATGCTGTGGCGCTGGTTCAGACGCGGAGAGTTGAGAGAGTGGGTCGGCGCCACCTGGGATTTCGTGGCTCAGATAATGCCGCTACTCTTCATGGGCGTTCTCGCCGCCGGCTTCCTGCTAGGAATGCCGGGGACCGGCAACGGTATCATCCCCAACAGTTGGATCGCGCGGCTGGTGGGCGGCAACTCCCTCAGCGCCAATTTCTTTGCCTCGATCGTTGGGGCTTTCATGTACTTCGCCACTCTCACCGAAATCCCGATTCTGCAAGGGCTACTCGGCAGTGGTATGGGCAAGGGGCCAGCCCTCGCCCTGCTGCTGGCCGGCCCGGCGCTGTCACTGCCCAATCTGCTGGTGATCCGCAGCGTTCTAGGGACCAGGAAAACTCTCGTCTTCGCCAGCATCGTAGTTGTCATGGCGACGCTCTCCGGCATGATCTATGGCACCTTTCCATGAACGAGCTCTGAAGACCACACTGAGGTGATCGAAATGAAGATGCAGATACTGGGGACTGGATGCCCTAAATGCAAACAGTTGACGGCCAATGTAGAGCAGGCCGTGACTGACCTCGGCCTGGACGCTGAAATCGAAAAAGTCACGAAAATCAATGACATTATGGCGCTCGGCGTTATCATGACGCCTGCTCTTGCTGTTGACGGCGAGGTGAAGGCCGCCGGCAAGGTGCTGTCGGTGGACCAGATCAAGGAGCTTCTACAACAATAGCCGCCGATAGCGGCCATTTCAATAAGGAGGGAGATCATAATGCTAGAAAAAACCTGCCGTGGTGGAGATGTGCTCATCCTGGCCTGTTCGGGTGCGTCCAACGTCGGACAAATCTCCAATGAAGCCGCCAAGGCCCTCACGCAGTCAGGACAGGGAAAGATGTACTGTGCCGTCGGGGTCGGCGCGGGCCTGCAAGACTTCATCGAGACAACCCGCAGTGCGAGCGCCTGTGTAGCAATTGACGGCTGTCCGATGGGATGCGTGAAGAAGGCTCTGGAAAACGCCGGCCTGGAGGCGGACGTGTACGTGCTGATTACCGATCTGGGCATCGAAAAGCAGCCCGGCTTCGACGCCGCCGACGATGATGTGGCAAAGGTTAGCGACGCCGTGGCTGACGCCCTGCAAGACGCAGTTTGCTGCGGGGAGCAATCAGGCGACTGCTGCGCGTGCGATGAGTAGCTGTAACCTGCGTCAAAGCAGCCTGCAACGCCGGCTTGGAGAGCCGCAATGGCCGCAATCCGTATCAAACAGGAGAATGGTAATCGTGAGGTCACGCAAGATCGCTATTGTAGTGCTTGTAGTCATCGCCGTGGTCGTGGTCCTTCAAGTCAAGGCCACCAGATCGCCGGTGGACGAGGAGCAAAACGTAGCCTGGACAGAGAGCACCGGCGTGGGTCTGGTCGAGCCGCAGACACCCCTGGAGGCACAGGCACCTGCGGATGACCAGGAGCCCGAACCGCCCGGCGAGCAGGACGCCGCTAACCTGCAGCCTGCCACCCGGCCAGAACCTGCCAAAGTGTCGAAACCAGAGCCTGAGCCCGAACCGCCCGGCGAGCGGGACGCCGATAGCGTGCAGCCTGCCACCCGGCCAGAACCTGCCAAAGTGTCGAAACCAGAGCCTGATCCCAAACCAGAGAGCACGCTGCAGCCGACAGAGAAGGCCCGGCAGTCGGGTGAGGCCGATTCCGCTGATGCCGAGCAAGACAAGCCGGCGGCGCCCGCACCATCTGCATCGGAATCCAAAGCGCCCGCCGCGCTGCCGCGTATGGTGGACGTCGGTGCCGGTCACTGCATTCCGTGCAAGATGATGGAGCCTATCCTGGACGAGTTGCAGCGCGAATACGCCGGCAAGGTCAGCGTCGAGTTTGTGGACCTCGAGCAGGATCCGAAGGGCGGCGAACGCTACGGCGTGCGGGTCATCCCCACACAGATCTTCTTTGACAGCGGCGGCCAGGAAGTATTTCGCCACGTCGGGTTCTATTCCAAGAAGGATATCCTGGCGAAATTCCAGGAACTGGGGTTTATCAAATAGTCTATCGTACGGTCAGGAGATAACCATGCACCGACAATTCACCTCAGCCTTGCTGTTGGGATTCCTCTTCGCCCTCACGCCAGCAGTTGCTGCAGATACGCAGGTGGAGGGAGCAGCAGCGCCGCCGACCGTAGAGCAGACCTATCTTGGCCTCAGCAAGGGGCCGTTGCGGGCCGCGCACCTGACAGACCTGCCCGAGGACCTGGTCATGCGCTCCGGAGATATACAGATAACTGTGGCACAGATCGCTGCCGAGATTAACACCATCGAGGACCAGCCCAAGATGCGCGAGCAGCTCAACAACAATCTCTTCTTCGTCCTGGAACTCCTCGCCACCCGAGCGCTGTTGTTGAAAGAAGCGCAAGCCGCCGCCCTGGACACCGCAGGCCAACCCGACCCCACCGTCATCAACGCGTACCTGGAAAGCCTCGCGGCCAAAGTACAGGTCACCGAGCAGGAGGCGCGTGCATTTTTCAACGCCAATGCCGACATGTTCGGTGGTGCCACTTATGAGCAGGTCGCAACCAATCTGCAGGCGTACCTGCGCAACGAGAAACAGCAAGCTATCGTGGATGCACACATCAATTCCTTAAGTGAGCGCATCCCTGTCGAGGTCAACGCGGTCTGGTTGCAGCAGATAGCGCCTGCTGCGCTTGACACATCTGTGGACCGGGCGCGGCGCTCGGGCAAGCCGACTCTGGTGGACTTCGGCGCTACTGGCTGTACTGCCTGCGACCTGATGGCGCCGATTGTGGAACAACTGCGCGCGCAATATAGTGTCCAGTGTAATGTGCTGTTCGTGTCGGTGAGCGAGGAGCCGGTGCTCAGCGCCCGCTACGGCATCAACAGCATCCCTGTGCAGATTCTCTTCGACAAGGACGGCAAGGAATTCTTCCGGCACATCGGGTTCCTCCCCAAAGAAAAGATAGTCGCCAAACTTGCCGAACTGGGGATGGAATGAAGTGCAAGAACTGTTTGTCACGCTAACTCAGGCAGTTGAGGGGACTGCGGCAGTAGCGCTCGGAGCAGCTTTTGTTTGGGGAGTGCTCAGCATTCTGCTGAGCCCTTGCCATCTGGCCAGCATCCCGCTTATTATCGGTTTCATTGACCAACAGGGCCGCACCTCGACACGCCATGCCTTCTGGCTTTCTACACTGTTTGCAGCGGGCATACTCTTCACTATCGGGGCAGTCGGCGCAATTACAGCCTCGCTCGGGCGCATGATGGGTGATGTCGGCGCGTACGGCAACTACTTCGTGGCGCTGATTCTCTTCATCGTCGGCCTGCACCTGCTGGGCGCTATCCCGATGCCCTTCAGCGGCCCGACAGCCAGCGGCTTCGGCAGAAAGGGCCTACTGGCCGCCCTTGTGCTCGGACTTATTTTCGGCATCGCCCTGGGGCCGTGCACCTTCGCTTACATGGCCCCGATGCTGGCGATCACGTTCAGACTCGCCGCAACAAAGCTGCTTTACGGCATGGCGCTGCTGCTCGTTTACGGCATCGGCCACTGCTCGGTCATCGTCGCGGCCGGCACATCCACCGAGCTTGTCCAGCAATATCTCAACTGGACCGAAAGCTCGCGCGGCGCAGTCATCGTCAAGCAGGTGTGCGGGGTGCTGGTGGTGCTGGCGGGGCTTTACATGATCTACATCGCGTAGCGAGGCGACACTGCCCATGCACCGCTTGGGCCGCTGGTTGCTGGTGCCGAGCTGATATGGGGGACCGGAGATTTTCTGCGCGGAGTGCTATCCGATGAGTGATACCAACGACACGCACCTGTGCCCCAATCCGAGCCGCAAGGTCCCGACCGCCGTCGCCTCTGTCAGTCACCGGGCTTTGCTCCCGTGTACGATGTCGAGCGCTAGCTCCAGCGCGCTCTTGCCGCTGTCGGGAAACATGAACTCCTCTACTTCCATTTTCGCCAATGGCGTGATCCTGTGGACTTCGCTGCCATCCAGATTGCAGACATATATGCCGTCCACCGAGGCGCCATCCGACATTTTGCCCCACATGCCCAGCGCGAGCTTCTGGCCGTCGGGACTCAGCGCCAGGCTCGATATGCCCAGCCCCGGGTCGCCATTGGCTTGACAGCCCGGGAAACTGGGATCGGCGTAGTTGCGCAGCTTAATCTCCTCTACGTTGTCGTCACCAGACTTGAGCAGAACAAGCCCGTGTTGCCATTTCACTGCAATTCGTCCGTCCGGCATCGGGTGCAAGCTGTCGGGATGGTGTATGGTGGTCGCCACCTTCTGCACATTCGTTTCTTCTGGTGCTGTTGGGTCGATCTGGAATACATCCACATGGACGATACTGGGGCGTGCTGTGGCTCTGTCACGGCAGAAGTAAAGGGTCCTGCCATCCCGCGAGAATACGGGCAGAACACTATAGCTGGCCTTGCACACTCGCCGACAGCGCGCCTCTGCACCATCCTCCTGGGGTAGACGCCCGACCCACAGCTCGCAGTTCAAGCCGCTGCCCAGCTTCCTGAGTACTGCAACGAAGTTCCCGTCCGGCGACACAGAGGGCACACCAAAGAAGGGCGGAGCCATGCCGGGCCTGGTTGTGGAAGCGGGCAGCCCACCGTGGCGGCTGAGGTGCCCGGTCCTGAGGTCCAGCAGGTCCACACGGCTCTTGCCCAGCGGCATGACCAGCTTCCACCCGGCCAAGGCGATCTCGCTGCACGCTCTGCCGACCCAGTGTGGCACCACACACGTGACGCGGCGGGTTGTCAGGTCTATGTGCATGACGTCTGCGAACTTGTGACCGGCACGCTGTCCCCGCTCGGAGGCGAATGAGACAAAGAGCAACCCCTTGCCATCCGGCGTCCACACCGGATACCGCCCGCCCGGGTAGTACCACAAGCTCAGTTCTTTTCCGTTACTCTGCTTTCTCTCCAACTCGGCGAGTAGATCTCGCGTAGCCGAGACGGACTTGTTAATCCAGGATTCGTCACCCTTATAGGAAATATGCTTCGGCTTCACCCGCACATCGTTGCCCCCATGGAACTCGACTTGCGCCCATTTCCTCCCTGATCCGTGCAGCCCTGTGCCGTCCGCCTTGGTCACCACAACCGTATGCCAGAACCCCTCCGCTTCGACCTCGCTGTCATCTGGTTCGTAGTACTCAACTACAGGATTGATGACCAGTTCCTGCGGCTTCATATTCATTGCCGAGGCGGCTGATTGAAGGCCCTTCCCGCAGGCGGATGCGGTCGGGGCAACCGAACGCAGTTCTAGTGCCCGTTGGAGGTGGCGCGTCCATACCTCGCAGAGTCCCCCGTCCGCTGCCCGTAGTTCGATATGGATTCGCCCGGGCATTTGCACGACCCTGTTAGCCGCCAGCAGCACCGGCGCGTACAAGAAGGTGACCCGCTCTTTGGGGCGATTGGCGCTGGACCTCTGCATCTTCACGCCGAAGTCGCTGCCCAGGAGCGCGACCACCCTGTCCGCTACATCGCGACTTCGCTGCAAGAGGCTACTCCAGCGCACTAGCTTTAGCGATGGCGGGCGAGCCATCTGGGGAAACTTCACGCCTTCGGTGAAGTGATGTCTGTGATCAATTCGTATCTTTCCTTTCGCGCTCGCTCCCGGGACGCCAAGCGCGAAGGACACGGGGCCTATGGTCTCATCCGTCTGCATGGCGTCATCACCACGCCACCCGGAGCGCGGGTTGCGCAGTTTGACTTCGGACATGCCCAGCGCAGCGAGGAATGCCTCGGCCAGGCGTCGGCATGTTGCGCAGGTGGCACGAGGCGCGTCAAGCTCCCGTGGGTGCGCTTCGGCCAGCTTCTCTCCCTTCCGGAAGTTATCCACCAGGCTATCAGGGAGCTTGGCCACCCATTGTGCACTTGCAGCGAAGCCGAAATCGTCACAGTCACCGGTCGGCAAAGGCTGGTCCCGGCCTGTAGCGAGCTCCACCACCCGGAAAACGGCAGGGGGGCCCAGCTCTTGCCTTAACCTACGGCCTAGTTCCTCTCTCCGGCGCCGCGGTGCTGTCCTGAACTGCGGGTCGCTTTCCAGTTGCTCCCGGATGCGGCGCATCGCTGGGTACAGTTCCTTGATGCTGTCGCGGGAATGCTTGTACAGCAGCCACTTGCCGTCAGGCGACCACTGGACATGTTTTGCCGGCGTGCCCTCTACAGGATAAATGCGCCGCCGGCCTGCCGCCGTAATGACGACCAGCAACTTGCGGCTCGGACTGACGAAGGCAAGGTCACCAGTGGGCGAAGCTACCGGGTGGTATCCCCTGCCAATTGCCTTGCCCCATTTCTGTTCGCTGTCAGAGAACTTACTTTCGTAGATGCGGCTGCCTCGCTCCACGTACACCTGCCCTGTCTTGCTCCCAAACGCCCAGGCACCGCTGTTGGGCCATACGTGGTTCTTCCACTTGCCCTTCTTGACATCAAGAGTCCAGAAGTCGTACTGGCCTTTCTGCAGTACCCGGAGCGTGCCGCCGACCAGACCATCGGCATGCACTGCAGCCGGGCTTAACCTCTTGATGGACACGCCACGTGTCCAGTAAGGCGGGGCCGGATAATCCCTCACACCGCGTGCGGTCGCGAGCCAACGGTGCCCGTGCGCGCTGCCCAAGAGCCAATCGCCCTTCGAATCAGCTAGCAGCAGGCTGTCGGCCAGCGGTGTTACCTGCCCGCTTCTCAGGTCCAGCGCTCCCGACCAGGTCTTGAGGCCGTTATCCGGCACAGCCATGGGAGGGGGATACGCAAGACGGAACAGGATAACGCCTTTAAGTTCGCTTGTCTGAGCGGCTGCTTGATCCAGGCTTGTATCGGCAGTTCGCGGCGGACGGGGGCAGCCTGTCAACAGCAGACATCCAGCGCATGCGATCAGGAGGCATTGGCGAAGACATTGTGGGGGATGCAGGCTTTTCACGCGCGGGTACTTGCCCATCCCGTTCCGCTCCTTTCGATACGGCCATTTCTCACTTCCCCTACGCGAGCTTTCTCTCCTCTCTCGCCATGATCTCCCAGGCCTTGGCGTGGTAGAAGCGGTAGGCCTCCAGCGGCGTGCCATTCGGGATCCGGTGATCCAGGCCCAATACGCACCCGCCAGTCGCCACCATCGGCGGGATCTTGTACTCGAGTTCCACCACGATTGCGTCCTCGCCCTCCCGCAGGACATGCTTGTCTATGCCGCCTTCGATAGCCAGACGCGTGCCGTACTGCTCGCGGACTTTGACGATGTCCATACCTGCCGCCGGCTCCATCGGGTGCATGAAGTTAAGGCCGGCATCCAGGAAGGCCTCGATAACTCCGTTCATATTGCCGTCGGAGTCCTGGAGAAAAAGCCGTGCGCCACGGTCCTGCAGCATGTCCCAGACGCGGCGGTAGTACGGCTTGATGAACTCGGTAATCTGCTTCGGGCCGGCCAGCGAGCCGCTCTTGCCGGCCATGTCCTCATGCACCGCCAGCATATCTACCTGTACCGTCGCCGATACCCTATCCAGCACCTTGCACGCCGTCTCCCCTATCGTGTCCAGGATGTCGTGGACCAGCTCCGGCTGCTCATAGTAGGCGATGCAGATCCCTTGCTCGCCCATGAGCTGCCTCGGCTCGTCGAAGCCGCCGGGGATGCCGACCGTCACTACCCGCCCGGCCTGCAAGTGCTCGCGCGCAACCTGCTCCCACTTGTGGCCGAACCGCTCCTCGGAAAACTCGTAGTGGTGCTTGATCTTGCGCCAGTCGTCGAAGTTCTTGACCGGATACTCCAGCGGCAACGCCAGCGTCGCGGCGCTTTTGATCAGCTTCACGCGACGGCGATAGCAGTCCCGGGCGATCACATACTCCTCGGTCTCCTCGAGAATTTCCTCCGCGCAACCGCCGATAAAGCCGGTGCTCACCGGCACGCCGCCGCTCATATGTCGGCGGTACTTGAAGGCGGACATGTCGAGCTCTTCGGGGGTCGCTCCCTGTGCGGCCCACTCCTCTTTGAGGCCGAGCAGCGGGCCGAATATCTCGGTAAAAAGCGGCCGCGTATTTTCCTTGAAGGTCATGTAGTCGAGGAACTCTTCGCGGCGCACTTCCATGCTCCGTGCAATCGTCAGCGGCGCATGAAAATCCGCCATTCTCCTCTTGCTCATGTCTATCATCCCGTCGCGGTTGGCTCAATCGCCGCCGGTTGGCGTGGCCTGCGGCTCAACCGGCGCTGGTGGGCCGGGTTGGAAGCTAGCTACGATCGCGGCCAGCTCGTTCCAGTCCGCCTGGGCCGCATCCGCCGGCGCCGTCGCCACCACAACATACAACTCATCACCTGTCGAAAGGTAGTACGCCAGCGACTTGCACAGAGCTAGGCCATTGCTTCCGCTGAAAGTCACCGCCAGAGCAGTGCCACGCTCCGACTCAAGCGGGCCGGCCGCGACCTGCTGCTGCATAAGTGGGTTGCCGACTGCACATGCGGCGGCCAATTGCTCCAGTTGCTGTAACGAAAACTGGGGGAGGCGGGCGCGGCCGATAGTGATGAAAAAGGCGGGGCTGTCGGCCCTCTGCAGGCGCTCGACCACACCGATTTCCGCACCTGTGGCACGACGCGTCCAGCCGTCGGGCGCATGCAAGCTGTAGGTCACTGGCTCCGTCGGCGGCTGCGGCTGTTTGGTCTCTACTTGCGGGTCCGTCTGGTCGAGGCCGTAGCGGAAGGAGCCGATTATTCGGCCTATCTCTTCCCAATGTTGATCGGCCGTCTGCTGCGGCGTGATGCCGACGAGGACAAAGAGCCCGTCTGCTGTGGAGATGAAATGCCCAAGTGTCCTGACTGCTTCACCGTCCTGCTGGCCGTTATAGACAGCGGCAATGCCGGTTGCGCCGCCCAGTTCTCCGCTCTCCTCGGAGACCTTCTCCTGCATTGCCGGGTTATTCTTGGCCATCGCGGCCACCACCTGGGCCAATTGTTCTGCAGTGAGCAC
>JALGTY010000575.1 GCA_029821145.1 Candidatus Zipacnadia bacterium | reverse complement strand
TCAGCTTCGGGGCCGCTCCGGACGGCAGGGCGACCCGGGCAGTTCGCGGTTCTACGTCAGCCTGGAAGACGAACTGATGCAACTGTTTGGCCCGGACCGGTTCGGGATGTTCCTGCGCGGCTGGCCGGAAGAGGAGGCCATCGAGCATAGTATCGTCAGCAAGTCAATTGAGCGTGCTCAAGCTAAGGTGGAGCTGCGCAACTTTGAAATCCGCAAAAACACCCTCAAGTACGACGACGTGATGGACAAGCAGCGCAAGGTCATCTACGAGCAGCGCCGCCGCGTGCTGGAGAGCGAGGATGTCCGCGAACACGTTGTGGCTATGTTAGACCGTACCGTTGACGGTGTGGTAGAGGCTTATGCTAGCCCTGAAATCCACCCCGACGATCGCGACCTGGATATGCTCTATTCAGCCCTGGTCGAGGCCATCCCGGCGCTTGATTCGGTGCTGGCCTATGAAGATTTGCACGCGATGGACCCCAACCATATTGGCGAGGAGATCAAGGAGATCGTCCACGATCTGTACCGCCGGCGTGAGCAGGCCATTGGGCCGGAGATAATGCGGGAGATCGAGCGAAGCTGGCTGCTGCGCACTGTGGACCGATGGTGGATGGAGCATCTGCGGGAGATGGACGATCTGCGCGATAGCATTGGGCTACGCGGCTATGGCCAGCGTGATCCGCTGATCGAATACCAGCGCGAGGCTTATGAATACTTCGAGCGGATGGTAGATCATATCGCCGAGGATATGACCCAGGCGATTATGATGTCCGAAGAGAGCGTCGAGCAGGAAGAGCGCGACTTGGCAGGGCTGGAGACCAGCCAGGAGATGCTCGCGCCGGAACCGGTTGGGGCTGGTGTTGCGGCGGGCGGTGAGCCTGGTGGTAAGGCGACGATGGAACAGGCTGCCGAGGACAGCCGGGGTGGCCCGACCACCTACCATGCCACTAAGGAGCCAGACCGCAACGACCCGTGCCCGTGCGGCAGCGGCAAGAAATACAAGAAGTGCTGCATGCTCAAAGAGAATAATCCGTATGCGCGATGAGCCATGTCGTTGCCCTGAGTACGGTGAGGCCTAAATTATCTCCCACGCCTGTGGAAATGGGGGTTGACCAGCATGCCCTGGTCGCGGGCGGTGGTCACCGTAATCTCCTCGGCAATGCGGCGGGCTTCCTTGGCGCTGTCGGCGGCAAGTAGCAGCGTCCACAGTATCCCCCGGCGCACCACAACCTGTCATTTTATAAAAGGTATCCTACCCATCACGGTCATACTGGCGCCTATAATCATAATGATGGTACCGAGGATACGAGCCCCGTTGATTCTTTCAACTGGCGAGCTAAGTACCCCCAAATGAGCGATAACCAGCCCGCCGATTACCTGTCCGGCCAGCAGCAGAACATTGGTGGTGCCGGCGCCAAGCTGGGGAATGAGCGCAGCAACGCCGAAAACCAGGCATGCCCCGATGGCGCCGGCGAGCCACAGCCAGGGCGGGATCTGGCGAACTTGAGTGAAGAATTCGCTATCCCAGTCGGTTAGGGCGATCAGCACCGCCATCGTGGCCCCAACCAGCCAGAAGACGGCATTACCCATACGTGGATTTCTTGCTATATTTCCGACAGCAGCATTCATCGATAGGTGAACAGCGAGAAGTGTGCCGATAGCAAAAGTTATGGTGATAAGCACAATCTTCATCAGTATCCTTTATGGTGATAAGCACAATCTTCATCAGTATCCTCCGTTAGAGGTTAGTTGGGTCACTTGCTAACAGTTTAATCCCACCGACGCGGCGCGGGTAGCAGCCTAAATTATCTCCCACGCCTGGAAGTGGGGGTTGACCAGTACGCCTTGGTCGCGGGCGGTGGTCACCGTTATCTGCTCGGCAATCTCTTGAGCTTCTTCAGCACTGTCGGTGGCCAGTAGCAGCGTCCACAGTATCCCCCGGCGGACCGCACTGACTTTGCCACTGTAGCCCAGCCGCTGGGTCAGTGCCTGCTGGATATCGTCGGCTTCCGCTCCCTCGGCATCGGTGACCAGTACTTCCGCCTCGGTCTTGCGCAGAACGGACCTCGTAGCTGTGCTTGTTGGGGTTGACGAAGAGGTTGGTCTTCTCGGCTAGCTCGTGAGCCAGCTCATTGGCAACCTGTGGATCAGTGGTATTCAGGTCCAGCGAGTAGTAATCGCTGCGCCTCAGCTCTTTGAGCACCTCGTTATAGCCCAGCCGCCGGCGAATAGACGAGGCGGCGGTCAGGGCGGTAACATCGGGGATCTTCAGGCTGACCAATAGTTCAATCGTCTGCATTTGAACCTCCCGGCTTTCTTCGGATTTCTACTTTGCCGTATGGGGCGTAGTGGTGTCTGGCTGTGGGTTATTAGGAAACCGCTACGAGCAGGGCCTCGCGCAGCGACTCAAAGATCAGCCGGCCCGGCCCGGGTTGCTGCATAGCGTCAACATCGCCCCACTCCTGGCGCTTGTGCTGGCCCCACTCGGTGGTTAGTTCGGAAGGAATCTGGCGCAGGAAACTGGCTCGCTCCGGGTGGGGCATCATTGCCAGGACATTGCCGGCCGGATTGCACAGACCTGCGATATTTTCCATGGCGCCGTTGGGATTGATCTCGCGAGTGTCGTCAATGTGTCCTTCGGCGTTGGGATTGATCTCGCGAGTGTCGTCAATGTGTCCTTCGGCATCACAGTACTGAAAGACGATCTGATCGTTGGCGTGCAATTGGGCGATTATCTGTGGATCGCGGGTAGTAAATCGCCCCTCGCCGTGAGCTATGGGTACCGGCCAGATGTATCCCGGGGGCATCTGGCTCGTCAGTGCGCAACGCCGGGACTGGCAGCTATGCTTCAGATATACCCAGCGGCAGCAGAAGTCGCCGATGCGCCCGCCCGGGTCTGGGTAGTTGGGCGCTAGCCCCATCTGTACCAGACCAGGTTCCAGCCCGGGGATAAGCCCGGCTTCAACCAAGACCTGGGCACCGTTGCAGATACCCAGCACCGGCTTGTCATATTCGGTTACCTGCTCGAACATCGTGGTCACGATTGGTTCTTTGGTGGCAATTACCCCGGAGCGGACGCGGTCCTGGTAGGAGAAGCCGCCACCTATTATGTAACCATGGTATTCGGCCAGGCCAGCCGGGTCGCGATTCCAGCGAAATATGTCACAGGATATACCGGCGGCTTCCGCCGCCCGCTTGGATTCCCACTCGCAATTGGACCCGGGAAATTGAATCAAAGCAACGCGCGGCGCCCCTTCAGTTACATATTCCATCAGTACTGCTCCTCCCTGCTGTTGCAGCAATGTAGAGTAATTATATCTGAAGACTTAGGTTTGAACAAGCGCGACTACGGTATATACATAATAGTTGACGCCAGCCGGCTGGAGGCGTACAATAAACAGGTAACCTATCCCATGCTAAGGGCAGGTCTGGGACCGAATCATGGCTATGAAGCTTAGCATAACAGTAATTTCTCGCATGGCAGCCGTTCACCTGCTGTTGATATCAAGCTTGCTGTTAACTGCTGGCTTGTTGTCAGCGGCGGGTGAGAGCCTGCTGGGGCCGGACTATCAACTGAGTCCGGGCGACGTGCTGCAGGTGGATGTCTTCGGTAGTGCCGAGATGTCGGGCGCCTACACAGTAGGGCCGGCGGGTACTATAACGATGCCCCAGCTTGGGCAGGTGCACCTACGGGGTATGACTATGGAGCAGGCGCGCCAGCACCTCACTGAGCGGCTTGGCGAGCTTTTGCGGCTGCCGTATGTCGTTCTGAGCATCCGCGAAATCGAGTCGGTGCGCAAAGTCTATGTCTCTGGCTATGTCAGCAGCCAGGAGCCGCTGATGCTGCCGTTTGGCGCAACGGTGGTAGACGCGGTGATTGGTGCGGGCCTTACGGAGCTTTCCGATATAGCACGTGTGCGGGTGACTCACCCCGGCGGGCAGCCCAAAGTGTTGAATCTCAGCGGCATCCGCACCGAGCAGCCCATTGATGTCACCGAGCGCGTCCAGTACGGCGATATAATATATGTGCCTAAGGTGCAGGAACGCATCGCAGTGTTAGGGTATGTCGAGAATCCTACTACTGTTCGCATCCCGGTCGGCGAGCAAGTTCGGGTGCTGGAAGCGATTACCCGGCTGGCGGGCGGGCTATCGGCTGGCGCGGACAACTCGACTGCTCTGCTCATCCATCGGGACCAGCGCAGTGAGACAATAGATTTATATCGGCTGATGAAAGAGGGCGACATCTCTGAGAACAAGGTGCTGCAAGCTGGTGACGTTCTGGTCATCAATGAGGCAAGCAGTATATCT
>JALGTY010000574.1 GCA_029821145.1 Candidatus Zipacnadia bacterium | reverse complement strand
GATGCGCGCCTGATAGGCATTGTTGCCCGCGTAGGTAAGCAGGGCTGGGTCCTTGCGGCGGCGCACGATCTCCTCGTAGATGCGCTGGGCTTCGTCCTTGTCCAGTAGCCGGGCTTCAACCTCTTTGCCGTCGGCGTGGAGTGTGAACTTGTTGACGACCGCTCCGGGCGGCAGGGGGAAGATGTAAGTGGCTTCCATCTCCCGTCGGCCCTCATTGACAAAGACCTGATCCACGTAAGTGGTGCAGACCTGGTCTCTGATGTCACTCTTGACATGGTGGTACTTGATGGCGAAATAAGGCTCGTCGGGGAGTATGTTAGTGGGCGGGCCGGGGATCAGCACCCCATCGGCTAATGCTGTCATACTGGTCAGGACAATTCCGACAACTGTTAGCAGCAGGACTTTGCGCAGCATAATGCTCACCCCTTCTATAATCTGTCTACATCTGCATATTGGACGAAGAAGGGGCGGGGATTGTTCCCTGGACAGTTGAGCCAGTCTCAGAATTGTGCTGCGCACGGCATTGGCCGGCATTTCATCAGCGGCCGCCAGCGGGAGAAGGATTAAGCACACACGTCACAGTCATCACGCCGGGCCGCACCGCCACGCTCTGTATTGTGGCCCCGCTTTGCGCCAGGCGCTGGTGGATCAATTCGCCGATTTTGTTAACCAGGCGTTCGCGCATAATCCCGGTCACGCCGATTCTGCCGGCGTTCACCTTGGCAACATCAATCGCCAGCCTACCATCCACCACTTTCGGGACCATCTTAATCCGAATTCGCACCGGCACGAAGGCAACTTTCGTGCGAACACTGGCCTCAATAAAACCTTCCCCGAAGGCAACCTGGGGATCCTCCAGTCCCGAGGGCAGGTCCAACTCATCGCGATGTTCACCCAAGTAGGCGTTGATGTCCGCATCGGAGAGTTGAATCTGCACCGTGGGTTTTACCCCACGCATCGCCTGCATCTGGGCTTCGGTGAACAGTGCAACAGTCTGCTTGATCTTGGCCTCTGACCCAGATGAACGGGTGGCCCGCTGCATAATCTCGCTTGGCGAGGAGAACAGCATAGCCAAGAACACTACAAAGGCAACACCTAACACTGCGGTGGCTACCAGGCAACCGCAGCAAAACCCGGAGCGGCCTCGGCTTGGTGGCGTTGACGGTCCTTGGGGAGTTTCGCCGACCTTATTATTGGGGGTCATAGTCATCTGCTTCCTGATGGCAGCGGCATAAACTCAAGTGGATGGGCGAGAGCACCGAAGGATTCAACATTGCTTTATGCCTCTGCTGTGCATAATCTGTTCTGCGCAAGCCTGGTAGAACATCCTCATCTGTGGCCACTGCAGCGATGATAGCGAGGATACTAACGTATGTCAAGGATTTCACGGTTTGTTGACGAATCAATCCGCGCCGTTGCGCACTTGAAGCGCCCCACTCTGGTCCATGTTAGCACAAATGAGTCCGGCTGGGGACAGTATGGTTCGCGTTGTCGGCTGAGTCGAATTGCGTTCACTGCTCAGGGAGGAGAAGACATGGCAAGTTCAGGAAGATGGATTACCCGAGGGTTTGGGGACTTCAGTCAGGGCACGCTGGGCAATGCCGGCCAAAACATCTATGTTGACGGCTATGACGATCTGGTCTTAGCGATGGCCTATGACGGCATCCGGCACGACCTGAATGCTATTGTCTACTACGGCTCGCCCCAGGGCTTCAGTGAACGCTACCAACTGCACCTACCGGCCCCGAGGGCAGTGAAGAGTGGTTTGAGAGCGGTGACCACACCACTGGCCTGCACCAATAAGCCTGCTGGGTGCAGTATCGCCTTGCCGTCGGTGCGGTTGGCGGCGGCAACAATCCCCGCGTAAGTGAGGTTTGTGTCCACTATACTTGAGGACAGGCCGATGTCGTTATCTCACTTTGCTACTCAATAAATATCGGCGAACTCCACGCCCAAGGGCCCTGGGCCGGCGCGAGGTGAGAGGGGTATTGGGGAAACTCCCCAGGCATAGTGACCTTGGCATAATACCACGAGCAACGGGGCAGGCTGTTGATGTCTTCCTCGAAACTGGCCGGCAGATCTGTCAGTGAGGCGACAACTCTGCCGTCACCGAAGATTTCCACGCTTTCCACTTCCC
>JALGTY010000573.1 GCA_029821145.1 Candidatus Zipacnadia bacterium | reverse complement strand
CCGCTGAGGCCCAGCCCGATACCGCACTGCGTGGCAAGGCGGAATTCGTCGGCGATGCGCTTGCCCTCCATGAAGCTGAAGCGCAGGCCGGCGAGTGTATCGGGGCTGTCAACGGGCCGCAAAACATAGCCGAAGCACTCCAGGTCCTGCTCGCTCTCGATCCAGACCTTGTCCGCATGGGCCGCATTGAAGTCAGTGAAAAACGGGATGTCCAGGCCATGCGGCCATTTTTCGTCATAGCGGATGGTTGAGCTGAGTTCGCCTGCCGGCGTCTCATAGACCTTGTGGATGAGTTGCTTGTCGGCGTCGAACCAGGTCCGGCTCGATACCTCCGGCGCGGATTCGTAGCCGCCGCAACTGCACCCGACGATGGGGTCCACGCCGAGTTCGTTGACGTTGTACTCAATCTGCTCGTACTGCGACGGTCCCCACGGGAAGTTGAAGCGCTTGCCGACACGTTGCGTGGGACTGAGCGCATTCCAGCCCGGCGAGCACGGGACATAGTCCACCGGCTCGCGCCGCAGTGCCGCCAGGACCCGTTCGCGTGAGGTCATTTCAGGTTTCTGTTGCGTCATCATTTGTCTCCTGTTGTGTGCGAGAATGCTGTGGGCCGGGCGTTATCAGTCATCTTGGGCGCGGATGTCCTGCAGGTACTTGCCGTAGGTATCAATCAGCTTCTGGTCAACGCCGGTCTTGAAGCAGCCCCTCTGGCGGAACTCGACAACCGAGCCCTCGGCCTCATAGCCTCCCTCTTCGATGTACCGGTCATCGGGGATATAGGCGGTCGCATCGCCATACCCGACAAAGATGACTTGCTTGTCACCGAAGGCTTTCAGGACGTGTTGCTTGACGGGATAGGTGACCTCGCCACAGAGAAACGCGACATACAGATCATCACTGAGGCGCATGATCGCCGCGTGCAGAGGGACCTGGTCGCCCATGTCGTCATAGTGCTCCAGTACCCACCGTGCTTCGTTCTTTTGCGGTGCGTTGGGGGCATTGGGGTCGTTGACGATCTTCGCGAAGAACTCCTTCGGATAGACTTCGATGTCCAGCGGGACGACAAACTGCCTCGCCGCCAGACGTAGCTCTATCGGCTCCAGCTTTCCGGCGCAGATGGCTCGCTTGACGTTGTTGGCCATCGCGGTTGCCATGTCGTCCAGTTCGTCAAATGTGCAGGCTTTCCAGACCTTGCCATCCGCCGCGATCTTGGGCCGCGAACAGCCACCTGCTCCCTGGAAAAAGATCGCCGTGCTGCCGTAGAACTCGGCCTCCAGCAACTGGCACATCCGTCCCGGGTATTCGGCGGATATCCACAGAGTTGCACCAAGCGTCACCGGATGGCATGAGTAGTTCAGGAGAAGGGCTTTGCTGACTCCATCCTGATCGTGGACGCTCAGGATGCCGAGGGTGTTGTCCTTGTCGCCCTCCGGGTTGGGCGCATTTGTCGGCTTACCGTTGCCGGGCCTGCGCCGGTTCATGTTCCAGTCGCCCTCGATGGTGCCATAGGCTATCGTGCCCTCAAAGACGTTGTTGCAGGCGCGATCGAGGCAGCTTTTCGTTCTCTCCAGAAGGAACGCCTCGTACTCATCCGAGTGCTGGCCCGGATCGTAGCCGAGCACCGCCGGTCCGGCATGGGTGTGAGTATATGAGACGATCAGGTTCTCGCCGGGGATGCCGTGCCGGCTCTGGGGATGCCGTGCCGGCTCTCGATGTACTCTCCCAGCCTCTCCGTCAGCGCATAGTCGTGAAACAGCAAGTCGAAGGAGATGAGCACCGCCCGGTGCCTGTCGTCATCCATCACCAGCGCCTTCACGTAGAGATCGTCATGAATGCCGACGGAGTACTGCCCGTGGAGGTTCCCGCCGCCCATGTGGGTCTTCACATCCGGGGTAATGAGGTCTTTGGCGATGCCGAATTTCATAGTCTGGCCTCCTTCTTCTCCGGGCAAGCTGGGCCCGGCGCTGATCCTGGGTTTTCCTACTCGATGTCGAAAACGCGTAGTGCGTTGCCCTCGGCTATCTTATCGAAGCACTGCTGCGATATCTTGCCGTCGGCCAGGGCAGCACGCAGGTAGCGGGCATGCTCGATGCGGTCCTCTTCTATCTGGCTGGTGTGGCAGATGTCGGTGCCGAAGAAAAGCTTGTCCTGGAAGCGCTCCATGAATTCGTAGCCGAACTCGGGGTCGCGGGTGAGGGCGTTGTAGCCGCTACCGGCGGAGATGTCGGCATAGGCATTGGGGTATTCCGTGAATATCCTGGGTATCGCGCCACCGGGTGTGACGGGGCCGGTCGCCGGCTGCTGCAGGTCCTCCCAGTCGCCGGAGATATTCGGCCAGAAGCCCGGCCCGTGCCCGATGAAAACCGTGTCCTTGAACTTCCTTATCATCTTTTCGAAGCGCACCAGGCCCACCTCGTCGCGGGTGCGCAGCGAGTCCTGGTGGAAAATGATGGGTATTTCCAGCTTGCCGCACGCCTCGTAGATGGCCTGCAGACGCGGGTCGTCGGTGTAGAGCCCGGACATGCACTCGCCGAAGCCCTTGCAGCCCCGCTCCTTGTACTCCTCGATGATGCGGTGGAAGGGCACCGAGGCGTCAGACTGCAGCCGGCGCGGGTCCACATTCATGAATGGGATGAAGCGGTCGGGGTACTGCTCGCACACCTCCAGGATGTACCAGGTGGTCACATAGTAAACGGTCTCTTCGGGGTTCTCGATGGGGTGCAGCGCGGCCTTGCGCACGTCGTTTGCATCCATCCATTTGAGCACGAGTTCGGGCTTGATCTCCGGGTCCCAGTACAGCTTTCCGCAATGGCAGTGAATGTCAATCATGATGTCCTCCAGATGATCTTTCTTCCAACAGCCTGCTCATATTCCTCGCCTGCGGCACCCGATTCCTGCAACGGTGGGGCCTCAACACGATTCTTTTCCGAGATGAATTACAGGCGAGGCGGCCAACTTCGCTCCTGCACCGATGCCGCCGAGATGTGCGATTGCTGAGTCTGGGGCCGAACCAGAATGAAATGTGCAGGTCTGTGTGCCTTTTCTGCAGCAGATACTCGTACCGCACTGGCGCGCCGGAGGAGGACAAAGCTGTCGCCGAGGGAAAGATGGAGGAGCCAAAGCGTAACATCATCTCCACACAGGATTATTGCCGCCGGGCACTGTGCTGGCACGAGGCCGGGGCCGATGGCGTGCACATCTTCAATAACTGCAATGACCCGGGTATCGAAATCCTGCGGTTGCTCGGTGGCCCTGACAAGTGCCGGCAAATCGTTGACCAGGCGTCCGGCTAATCGGCTAAAGGAGAGTATTGTATGTCCTATCCGTTGAACATTCCTGCTGGTGCGTTTCATACAGTGACGGCCCCGGAGCACTGTGCGTGGCCGAACCTGACTTTGCTGCCGAATGGCGAGATAGGTGCGGTCATCTTCAACCAACCCAGCCACGGCAGACTCGAGGGTGACGTGGAACTATGGGTCAGCAACGACGGCGGCGACACGTGGGCGATGCGAAGCCAAATTACCCAGCACGAG
>JALGTY010000106.1 GCA_029821145.1 Candidatus Zipacnadia bacterium | reverse complement strand
CAAACAGATCTGGGAGCAGGCTCAGCCTCCTGGAGGCGGCGGGGCTGAAGAACTCGCCGGGGAAAAGCTGCAACTCGCATGGCAGTGGCAGGATGACGAAATCCAGGCCGAGGCCAAGGCCGTCAAGGTGGCCGACCTCGATGGCGACGGCAAAGTCGAGACAGTTGTGGGCCTGACCGACGGCACTACGGTGGTGCTATCCGCAGGTGGCAAGGAAATCTGCCGCCATAAGGCCGAAAAAGCCATCAACGATGTGGCGGTCGTTGACCTGAATGGCGATGGGAAGCTGGAGATCCTGTCGGCCTGCGATGATTACAACCTGTACGCTACCGACCTGCAGGGGCAGGAGGTCTGGGTGTTCAACAATGAGGGCCTGGACATCACCAATAAGATGGCCGGACAGTTGGGTATCGGCCGCTACGTCAGCAGCGAGGGCGAGTTCATCAGCCTGAAGATCGTGGACCTGGACGGCGACGGGACGCCGGAGATACTGGCTGGCGCCAAATGCTTCAAGCACGGCAGCCGGCATGTGTATGGCACGCTGTGGGTGCTTTCGCTGGAAGGCAAGCAACTCTGGCATGTGTTCAACTTCGGCGGCACGGTTGACACGATTGACTGCGCGGACCTCGATGGTGACGGGAAACTGGAGATAGCAATGGGCACCGGCGGGGGCACCTATGGATGCCATGTCTATGTTGTGGACTCGCAGGGCCAGAAGCTTGCGGTCTACGGAGCCGGGTATGGCGAGAAGCGGGCAGCATTCGCCCGCCTGCGCGCCGCAGGCCCGCTGGCCATGGTGCGTCTCGAGCATACCAATGGAACCGTGTGGGTCAACGACGCGGCAGCAGAGACAAAGGCCTGGTGGACGTACAACTCGTCCGGCCTGACTAGCTGGGGCCCGGTCATCACCGACTTCGACGGCGACGGACTGAACGAGATTCTCATCGGTGGGGCCAGCGGGGATGTGTATCTGCTCTCCGATACCGCAGAAGGCCGACTACTCTGGCGCACAAATGTTGGGGCAGCAGTCACCAGCCTGCAAGTAGCCAGGATTGACGGCCAGGACCGCATTCTCGTCGCCACCCGGACCGGCACACTGTTCGTGCTGAACAGTGATGGCAAAGTGCTGTCGCACGCCCATGCCGGGATGGATATAGTGAGCCTGGATGTGGCGGCCGAGGCGAAGACAGCGGTGCTGGGGCTGTTCGATGGGAGTACGGTTGGGGTTGGGCTCTAGCGTCAGGGTCAAAGTAGAACGCTGGGGGGACAATACGCGGGCCGGATGGCAACGGCAGCCCTCACCCCTTCAATTCCCCTCTCCCACAGGGAGAGGGGACAACGACAACGGCATCGGGCAGGATGCCCGACCCACACAATGGTTGATAATCCGAATAAGGAAAGACAATTGCCATGACATCTGCGATACATAGAACGGGCACAGTGCTGCTACGTGGCGCGTTGACCGCAATCGCGTTGCTGGTCGTCACAGGCGCAATGCCGGCGCAGGTTGATTACGGCACACAAGCCGCGGAGGTCCCGGCATGGCGCGGCGAGGTGCCGGGCACGGAATACCTGGGGCCGGACGTATTGTGGCGGCCGCGGGAATGGCTCGTCTTTCACATGCAGGATGAGGTAGGGACGGGCTTCGGCCTGAGCCTGACCGTGCGAGACATGAATACCTACCTGCAAGGTCCCAGGCCGGTGATGCTGTGGATCGTCGGGCCGAATGATAAAACGCTTGTCCGGGAGATCATGCCCGATGATGGCGTCGTCGCGGGCAACGAGCAGTATCGCGACGGGATTTATGATGTCTATTGCGATTTCCGGTATCGCGAATGGCACCGCATCCACAGCCCGGGACAGTACCCGCCCGGCAAGCAGCGCTCGCCGTATCTCACGCACCCGGAGGAGCTGCCGGCGCGAGGGATGAGCGTGAAGGTGCCAGCCGCCGGCAAGGGACTGTACCGGGTCGTGATCGTAGCAAGCTGGGACCACTGGGTGAGCGTGACGCCCGACCGGCCGATTGCCACCGGCATCCACCCCGGCTCCGGGCCGCTTTATGTGCACGGTAACAGGCTCAATGAGGCTTATCTGTACGTGCCGCCTGACGTCGAGGATATCGCTGTAAGCGTCAGTGAAGAGATACAGCCATTCAACTGGAAGATCCGGCTCGAAGACGAGGCTGGCACGACAGTTGGCGAAACCATGCCCCGCACCTTCATGAGCTACCTCATCCACACGCCCGCCGCCGACAAAGGCGACTGCGTATATACGCTGCGGGTCACAGGTAAGACGCCCGGGGCGTGCCTGCACATGCGCGGCGTTCCCTTCGTGCTTTGCCCGGACCAGGCTACCGCACAAAAGATTCGCGGTGGGCTTGAAGTGGACAAGCGCGGGCGGCAGACTTTCCATTCCAATCAGCGCGTGTTGTACAAATGGGCCGACAGCCTGAAGCCGGCAGATCTGAAAGTTGATCCAGCCGAGGTTGATTTGGATGCGGTGGCCGATGGGAGTCTGCGCAAGGCGCTTGGGCAGGTGCCCGAACTGCTGGCCTGCCAGGACCTGCAGCCCGATAGCCCGACGTATGGACAACTGCTCGGCGAAGGGCTGCCCGGAGGAGCAGTAGATATGCTTGCTCGGGCGGCGGGTGCGAAAGATGAGGCCAACCCCTACTACGGCAATCCGGCGCTGGTGCGGCGGGTACTGCTGGCGCGCCTGCATGACCTCAGCAAGCTCAGCCCCCACTTTTGGTACGAGGCCAAGAATGACTTCCCGTGCACCCTGGAGGTGGCTGAAAACAATCTCGGCAGCATACCAATGCGCTCAAACTGGTATAGCCTGGGGATAGACTCGCGGCACTCGGCCTCGGCGGTGCACATGAAGGAGGTCATGGCCGGGGCGCTGCCGCCGGATGTGATCGAGGCCTGGAAGCAATCGCTGCGGCTGTGGATCGGCGGGCGCTGGATGATGCACTGCGGAGATACCACCAACCAGTGGACCTACAACATGGCGTCCGTACTGCAGATATGGAAATTCCTCGGTGATGACGAGATCCTCGATATGCTGCGGCGGCACTCACGAATCATGACTACGCCGGGGCTGCTGGGGCGGACTGAACCTGATGGCACACCGTATAGCCACAAGAGCAGTGTCGGCTATACGCGGGCCGCCGACCTGGCGATGACCGGCGCGGGGTATCTGGCCGACGGCTGGGGCATGGACTGCCAATACACTGTCGAGCAGGTCATGAATATGGGGCGAGTGTGGGAGGTCATCAAGGAGCCCAGCCTGGTCGAATGGTGGAACAAGTTCTACTACCTGAAGACGCATCTGACGCTGCCCAAGCGCGGTGTGCATACCGTCAAGTGCTTTGCCGAGACCTGCTCGCCGGCCGACCTCAACTTCCGCACGCGCTACTACACTCACAAGTCCGGACTGCCGCTTGAGGCGGCTGATATGGTGGTCTATGGCGACCTGTGGCGGAACCAGGAGCAGGAACCGAGGAAGCCGTGGCCGTGCCTGGAAGAAGGCAGCTTCACGCGCGTCATTGACAATAAGTTCTACTTCATCAAGACACCGGAATACTACAGCATCAGCTACGGGGGTCCGGTGCTGAGCGACTGGTCTAATCTTACAATCGCCGAGGTGAAGGACGGCTCGGCGAAGCTGGTCGGGTACGCGAGTATGGGCTACGGCGGGCACCAGCGGAAGTCCACCAAGCCGGGCGGGCTGTCGGCGGTCTTTGTGCCCAACTGCGGCCCGACAATCCTGGGCTCCAACAGCGATCTGTGGTACTCCAATACCACCTGGGGCCGGCGCAAGACACCCGTGTGCGCCAAGTGGGCCGAAGGCAGCGTGGACCCGACACTGGTGGCAAGCGCCTTCGCTCACCCCTACACCAGCTTCGACGAAAACGGGCGGGTCTATCGCAGAAGCGGAACTCTCACCTATGCCCCACTCGCCTTCGCCCGCACGATTCACTTTGAGGACGACCGCATCGTGGTGACAGTGGAGCTGACGGCCACTGACGACCTGGACCTGGTCGAACTGTACGAGTGCATTCCCTACTTTGCCGATGACCGCATCGTGCGGATATTCGACGCTGACCTCAACGAGACGCGGCAGTTGCAGATCATGGGACCGGCTGGTGACGGCCAGGATGCCGATATGAGCACAGTCAGCATGCGCGCATTTGACAGCGCGGCTGAGTCAGGCGCGGGTTCGGCGGTGATATTCGACAAGCTATATGAATGTCAGCAGGCCGAGCCGCTGCGCTATCGCTCCGTGGCATCGGCCACCAGGTCGTTCAGCCTGCCGCTTCCCCATAGGATGGCTGCCGGAGAGCGGCATGTGGTCCGCTATGTCATCTACTCGCACCAGGAGGCGATCACCGCACAGGATGTGAAGCGGGTGGCGCGGGAGGAAGAGTTATAAGGTCGCCCCACCTGAGAGCGTTACTCTTCAGCAGGTGCGGTGACGACCTGCAGCTTGCCATCCTGCAGGCGAGCCACAAACACCTGCGCATCAGTCTCCAGCGTCTGACCTGAGGGCAGCGGGGCGACCATCTCCGCATCACCTCGGTTGAAGGCGACTACGGTGTCCCCCACTCGGACGGCGTCGCACCGATCTGCAGATACTATGTGCGACGAGGGAACTTCTTGGCCGGCATCGCAGATGAGCAGCGGAACCAGAAAAGTGGCATCCGCCACCGGGCCGGTCTTGAGTTCGAGCATGTTGATGTCAGCCTCTTTAGGTGTCAGGTCGCGTGTGGGGTGAATAAACTGCGGCCGGTAGGTGACGGCCTCCCCCGCTAGCTCTTCAGGCAGCAGCGGCGCGACTGTGACCTGGGCTGCGTCGCGAACGATGGTCCAACGACCGTCGGCCTCAGAGGTCTGTCCCCAGTGGTGCAGCAGCCAACTGAAGATGCGCGGCTCTTTGGCGGCCAGCCGATCATAGACGACTACCAGGTCACGCCCTGCCAGCACGACAGTACGGTCGAAGCGGGTCAGGCCGAGGTCTGCGGGATAGGCTGAGTGTGCGTCTCCGCTGATGATGGTGATATCGCCGTCGGTGACGAACCGGGTGATGCGGGCGCGACCGGGCTTTGGTCCGGGCCACATCTCGCCATCGCCGTACTGCCCCTGACCATCCACCAGGACCGTGTTGTGGTTGCGCGTCTTTTTCTCGTAGGTGTAGCCGGGGTCTCCGGCCAACACCGCGCCACGGCTGAAGAGCACGAAATGGTTTTGCGCCGGGTGGTTGTGACCGGTGCCGCTGAGGCGGTATTTGTCACATAGTTCGGCCCACCTGTGGCCGCCCAGTGGCCGGCTGATAAAGGCGATGTAGGTGGCGTCATCATCCCAATCGGTGCGGGCGAAGGCGGTCTCGACATCCTGGTAATACCTGGCCAGCGGGATATTGTCCTGGACATCAACCGCCGCCAGACTCTCGTCAAGCCATAGTAGATTGAAGCGATCGGAACGCGGCCCTGAGTTGAGCAGTTCGGCAAGGCCCATGGTGACCGGGTCCTGGAACCGTTTGGCCTCCCACAGCAGCAGTTTGATTGGCGGGCGGCCCAACTTGACCGAACTGTCCTCCATTGGAGCGCTGAGCGTCAGGCCCGGGTAAAGATAATGGAAGCGAAACTGTCCCTGTCCGGCGAGGCCGTCATCGCCGGCGGGGATCTTCAGGCCCGTGCACCATTCGTACAGGTCGGTGTACATGTAGAGCGTGGGCATTGAGTAGTCCCAGTAGCTCGGGCCCTCGTGGAAGCTGGCGTCAGGGCTGAAGGTGAGTGCGATGCGCTCGTAGCGGTCCCAGGCCCAGGCGAGCCAGCGCTCGGCCTCAGGCTCTTCACCGCAGATGGCTGCCGCGCCAAGCGCAAGCGCCAGATGAGCGAACCAGTAGTGATTCTGCTGGAAATGCAGCCCGCCGCCCGTAGCCCCAGCCACTGAGGCATTGAAAAGAAGCCGGCACTGCTTCGCTATTGTCCGCCGGACGCGGTTGCGCAAGTCCTCCGGCAGATCGTTATAGAGCCAATCATAGGTCAAGGCCAGGCCCTCCATGAAATACTCGGCATCGAGATCAACGCCGACCGTTTCGTAGGTGGTCGCCATTTCCAGCCACTCGATAATGGCCGCAAGTTGGTGCTCGTCGGGCGCAAGCACGTGCCCGAGGGCATAGGTCCCAAGGCTGCGGAAGGCGCCGCCATTGCGTTTGCCGGGCCGGAATGGCGGAGGCTTTCTGGTCAACAGCTCGGGCAAATCGTAGAAGCTCTGGACGCGCTCATTGTCGAGCCGCGCTCGCATCGCTGCGATATCGTCGGCTGTGAAGAAGATGCGGGGATGAGCGCCGACCAGCTCCTGGCGCATCGGCGGCTGAGGCATCTTGGTGCTAGCCATGGCGATGCTTACAGTCTTGATGGCACTACCCGGGGCCTCGCGCAGCGTCAGGCCAAAGGTATGCTTGCCTGCCTGTGCTATATCAACAATAAATGAACGGCTGCTGAGTGCGCCCCTGGAAATCACAAAGGGCTTGTCAATCTGCTCTCCGTCGAAGGCAAGCCAGTAGGAATCAGTGCCGGCATCGGGGGCCTGTGCTTCCACCTCGAAGATGGCGCGGCCTACCGACAATTCCACATCGAGGCTGAGCTCGAAGCCCGCCTCGGTGAGCGCGATTTGCCGGCCGTCCAGATCATCCAGCTTCGCACCGGTCGCTTCTTGCACAACCTCGGCAGCCGTAAGCTCGACAACAATCTCTCGCACAAGCATCGGCTTGTCAAGCAGAGTACTCAGATCAACACCCGAATAAGGCCCTATTGCCAGTGCTCCGGCCATCAGATACGGCAGCATGACATCACCCCATGTAACATCAATCCGTCCGGCGCACGCAGGCTCACTGCACCAGCCGCATGAAACGTGATACGTCCCTCGTATCTGCATGTTCACCGCCATTTGCGTGAATTCCTTCTCCAGAGCCCCGTCTGAAAAGGGCTCCACCCGCTTTTCCGGGAAGGAATATGGCCCGCTCACCGCGAATGTCAATAAGAACGAGCAAAAGGGGAAATGGTGAAGGCGTCATGCAACAAGATGCGACGAGCGGACAGTTGGCACAGCAGCGCGCTAAGGGCATTCAGACAGGCGTCATGATCGCCGTAATCGTGGTCGTGCTGCGCTACCTGCCTGTTACATCCAATCTGTTTTTCTTCTCTCTCATTGACAATTACGCCTATGATGTGGCCTTTGAGCGGCGGGCCTCTCAGCCGCCGTCTGATATTGTGATAGTAGCGATAGATGACGATAGTATGTTGGAGGATCGGCTGGGCAGGTTTCCGTGGCAACGAGACACCTACGTGAAACTGCTCGAGAACCTGCACGGGGCGAAAGTCGTGGGGTTCGATGTGCTGTTCACCGAGCCTGACCGGCACAACCCGGAAGCCGACAGCCGCTTTGCGGAGGCAATACAGCGGCACGGGCGGGTCGTGCTGGCGGCGTATCGGCGAGTGAGAGCGAAGGTCAGCGCGGAGGAGGGCACCGAAGAAGGCGACATCATGCCCTCGTATGCGCCGCCTGCAGGTGGGACCGGCTCGCTGATGCCGGTGCAGGCAAGGAACTTCACCCCACCCATACCCGAACTCGCCAAAGCAGCCGCCGGCATCGGGTATGTTGACATTACGCCTGACAGTGACGGCGTGTATCGGCGCGTAGCCCCCCTGAGGGCAGGCTATGACCGCCGCGTGTACCCGCACTTTGCCACGGAGATAGCCCGTGTAGTCTCCGGCACAACGGCCGAGCAGATCGTGGCGCGAGTGCCGGAAAGACAAGTAATGATGGCCGAGCGCCCGGGCTATCTCAACGCCGACGGGAAGATGCTAATCAACTACTGCGGCCCCACCGGCACAATACCGCGCTTCAGCTTCTGGGAGGTAGTAAGCGGGCAGGTTTCAGAGGATGAGTTCAAGGGTAAGATTGTACTCGTGGGCGCTACAGCACCCGGGCTTTATGACATACGGAACGCGCCATACCGAAAGCATAGCCGCTTTTTCCTGGGCGTGGAGACCAACGCGAATATCGTCAACAGCCTGCTGCACATGCCTCCGCTGAGGGACAGCTCGCGCACAGTGGTGTGGCTGCTGTTCGCGATGATATTGGGCTCTCTGGCAGGCTGGGTTGTGTGGAGCAGCGGCGAGACAATCGGCCCGCTTGTCGGAGCTCTGATACTCGTCGTGATTGCGCTACCTTCGTTCTTTGTGGTGTTCTACCTGACCTATCAGGTAATCCCCTATGGGGCGATCGCCCTGGCCACGGCTGTACCGGTCGGGCTGGGCATATACGAGCGGCTGGGTGCGGAGCGGCGCATGATCCGTGGGCAGTTTGCTTCCTACGTTTCAGAAGATGTGCTGGCAATGCTGACGCAGGACCCGGAGCTTATCCGGAGTGGCACACAACGCGAGATCACTCTGCTCTTTTCTGATGTGCGGGGTTCAACATCGCTGGCGGAACAGTCAATCCCGGAGGAATGGCTGGCTCAGCTCAATGAGTACATGAGTCAGATGACGGAGGCGATTTTCGACTATAACGGCTACCTCGACAAGTTCATGGGTGACGGGATAATGGCGATCTGGAACGCCTTCGGCACCGATGCGAAGCACGCTGAGCTTGCCGTGCGCACCGGTCTCGCAATGCTTGAGCGGCTGGACGTGCTGAATCAGGAGTGGCAAGACGCCGAGAACCGGCTCCCGTTCGGCATCGGGATCGGCCTGCACACCGGTGAGGCAATGCTCGGAGATGCCGGTTCGGACCAGCGACGCCAGTACACCGCCATCGGTGACGCGGTCAACACCGCCGCCCGCATCGAAGAAATGAACAAGGAACTCGGCACCACATTCATAATCAGTGAAACCACCGCGGAACTGGTCAGGGATGTGTTCGAGTTGCGCGAGATCGGCGAGGTGGAAGTCCGCGGGCGCAGCAAGACCGTCAGAGTATTCGAGGTAATGGGCAATAAATCGTGAGATGTGAAATCTGAGATAAGGTGATGGGGTGCTGAACTTGTTTGGGAAAAAGAAAAAGAAGCCGCGAGGCGACGCAGTGTCGGGTGCGCTCGCCGAGCTGAAAGATGACCAGGACAGGAAGAGCAAACGGCGCAAGCGTAGGGGGAAGCAACTGCTCCCCTCGTGGGTGAACCGGCGCATACTGATCGGCCTGGGCATAATCCTGATCGCGATCATAGCCGATGGCGTGCGGCGCGAAAACGAGGAATTCTACGCCAATATTGCTAAGGTGTACGGGCAAGTCCAGGTCTATGCCGATACCACATCAGTCGCCAAGGCCGCGCAGGTCGGGGACAAGCTGCAAGACCGCAACGTCATCCGCACCGGCGCGCAATCAGGCGCAGTGCTGGAGTTTCCTGATGGCAGTGTGGTCACCGTTGGCGCCAACTCGCAAATGGTGGTCAAGCTGCTGGAGTACAACCGAGGTGGGGGCTGGCGGGCACGCTCGTTCTTCCTGCAATTCGGGCAGGTATGGGCCAAGGTGTCACCGCACTTCGGCGAGGAATCGGAGATGAAGATATACACGCCCTCGTCTGTGGCCGCCGTTCGCGGCACTACGTTTTCCGTCTATCAGGAGCCCAAAGGCGTCAAGAGCGACATTATGTGCAGCGAGGGGACAGTAGTGGCGCAAGGCCTCATCGGGGCTCCGCAAGCGGTCGGGCCCAATAGTTCGGCCAAGGCGAGGGCCGGCGACGCCACCCGCACTCCTCGTCGTATGCCGGCCGACCAGGCCGCCTCATTCACCCAGGCTGATCTGCGTAAAGCGATCCCTGAACCACATTGGCTCAAGACTCTGGAACTGACGATCACTCAGACCCTCGATGCGCCGCTTACGATCCTGGGCATCGGGAAGGCCTCTCCGTACGTCGGGTGCGCGAATTATGCGCGTCGGACCGCGGCTCAGGAGCAACTGCGGCGGATCTACATCAATATCGAGGGCCAGAAGTACCCGAAATACATCAACCCCGGCACCATAGAACAGCTCGGCATTCCGGCCGACAAGGTGCGGAAAATCCTGTCCAGTTTCCACGGTGACGCGATTGAGCTATACCGCCAACTCGAGGGCGGCAGGGGC
>JALGTY010000572.1 GCA_029821145.1 Candidatus Zipacnadia bacterium | reverse complement strand
CCTCAACGCCAGTGAATTGAGTTCGCTACTCGATGCCGCGCTGAAGCAGCGAACTGCATTCTGCGCATTCAGGGACTATGCTATCATCGCCACGTTCATCTACACCGGTGTGCGCCGTGGTGAATTGCTAAACCTGAGGCTGGGTGACGTTGATGCGGAAGCGAAGGCATTGCGGGTGGAACGGGGCAAAGGTCGCAAGACGCGTATTATCCCGATGGTGGAGGAGTTGCTAGAGGCCGTCGAGGACTGGCTCCAGTATCGGCCGCCGTGTGACCACGACTACCTCTTCACCACAAACCGGGGTAACCGCATTTACCCCACTCGGCTGCAGATCATATGGCGCAAGACGCTCCACCGCAGTGGGATTACCCGTATGGGCGTTAGCATGCACACGCTGCGCCATTCATTTGCGACACTACTACTGCAAAGCGGGCAGGCCGATCTGGCCTCAATACAACGCCTGCTGGGTCACAGCCGATTGGATACGACGGCCATCTATTTGCACGTGGACACCAGTCAACTGCGAGACGCTATCGTCGGCCATCCGCTGACGGCGAATGCAACCGGCGGGTGCTTGCCATGTTCAGCCCCAGCACGATCTGGGCAATCTGAGGCCGTAGGTTAGGGAGCACTTTGGCGGGGTGATGGTGTATCGGCAGCACAACTCTCTTGGGAACAGGACACGAAGAGAGTTGGCCAACCACTCCGTTTCGCGGCATCCCCTCGGGGACAGGCACGAGACTTCATCTACTCTCATGCCAAGTGGACCAATATTCGGGATTCAGAGCGCCCTGGAGTGTCCGCGGAGGAAGGGCGCAGCCCGCCCGCGGAGCGACCGCGGCGGCCGTCTCTAGTCTACGTGTGTTTGGTGTACTCGGGGAGTTTCTCAAAATCTTCAACGTGTAACCTGTGCAGTTCCTCCTCCGCCGCAGCTGGTCTGTTGGTGGTGGCCCATCTGACCTGGAGCCCCGAAGTATCCTCATTGGCAAGTATCTTGCATCCAGCGGAGTGTGGAGGGTTGCCATTCACCATCCATTTTTTGACTCGCCTGTCTAGATTCCCGCTTCTACCTATGGTGAGGCGTTGCTCCTCATCTTCGCGTTTGACCTCGTAGACACCATCCTTTTCTGGTACTTCAACGCCTTGATTGCTTCCTCCATCGGTTTCCAGATCCGTCCACTTCACCCATTCAGACCACGCCAAGGTAATCGTCCCGATCTCAAGTGCTTGTTCCCCTTCATCTGCTTCCACTGTGGATACCTCCCTTGCCCGCATCAGGCCGTTAGCCGCAGCTCTACTCTTGAGCATTGGGACATTATACCATAACCCATCTTACGGACACCAGGCGTGTGGCCGAGACGGTCGAGATGCTGTTTGCTGGCTGACAGGCGGAGGTCGCCGACGACGAGCGTTTGACATCGTCTGGCATCGCCCGGCGGTTTCAGTATAGCCGCGCGTTGCCCCACAGGGCATGGTCGCTGTTGATGCCGTCGCCGGCGTCGGTCGTGTACAGGCGCAGATACTTCGGCCGTCCTAACTCTACCGAGATAGACACCGGCTCCCCACCGCCGTGCAGCACCGATGAGGTGAACAGTGTCTCCCACTGACCATCAAGGGTATCCCCGCACTGGACCATGAATACGGCGCTGCCACGGCCGCGCGTCATCTCTTCGATGCCGATGTCGGCCTTGAGGGTCAATGGTCCCTGGCCACCCGGCAGTTCGTAGATTACCTCGCCGTGAGTCCCGTCCGCGCTCGGCTCGGGACAGATCATCACGCACTTGGCGTAGATGCGCCCGACGATCTCAGCTACGTTCCCCCCGTAGTCTCGGTCCAGCATCAGCCCGCCGTGCGCAAACGACTTGACCGGCTTGAGGTCGCTCAGGTAGGTCGCGTCAGGGTCGAGCGGCACCTTGGCGATGTAGGTCACCGTAACGCTTGTCTGGTGGCGGTCCACTGAGCGGTCACTGACCGTGACGTGCAGGACGTGCTTCCGGGCCTGGTACTTGCAATCTGCCAGGGCCTGCTCCAAGTCAACCTGCAGCGAAAGGTCTTTACCGTCCTTGCCAGCCTGGCTTGTCAGGGGACCGCCCTCGCGCGGCTCAAGCCGCTTGCCGTCCAGTGTGACCTGCAAGGCTGTCATCTCAAGCGGGTTATCCGCATCGCGGAACTCGACAGTGACCTTGCGCGGAGGCTCGATCCAACCCAGGTCCGCAGCGGCCTTGGGATCAACATCTTTGCCATCAATAGTGAGGCGCACCACTGCGGGAGCTGCGGCATCATTGAGATTGAGCCAGTCCGGCTTGCCTGCGATCAACAGCACCGCCCCGTCCGCCATCTCCTCGCCACTGAACGTATCACGTCCGCCGGTCGTCTCACGCCAGGTGCCGCTGGCGCTGCGGCAGGAGTGTGTGCCCGCTGTGGCCGGGGCCTGCACAGTGACCGTGCCCGCAGCTCGCACCGTATACTGTTTCCACTCGGTCGTCGGTTCCTGGCGAAAACAGAAGTCATTGGCTACAGTGACCCTGAGCCCGGGCTCGATGGCATAGATTACATACCAGTCACCGATCTGGATGCCATCATCCCTCAGATTGGTCTTCCCCACGACTTTCAGCGTATCACCACCGTAGCCGCCGCCCACCCGGTTGACGTTCTCGATGGTGTAGGTCTTGCCGCGCTCAGGGAACCACAGCTTCGTGCCAGCGTACCAGGGGGCGTTGCCATGAGCCACCATCGGCCGGTTGGTGCGAATGACATTGGGCTTGTCCGGCGGGAGAACAACAACCTGATGCCAGCTCTCGCCAAAGGTCGCGTAGTCCTGCAGGTCCACCCGCACAAGGCCGCCGGGCAGAGCCGTCACCTTCTCCACGCGATAACCCTCGTTGCAGGCGTCGCGCAGAGTGCTTTCCACGCGGACGAGCAACTGCCGGCCCTTGAGATTCTCTCCCACCGGCCAGGGCTTGTCCGGCTTGATGACCAGGGCACTTTCCTGCCGGGTGCCGGTGAGGTCGCCGATGATGTCCACGATCGTACCCGTGAAGTCACCGGGCATGGTAACGCCGAACTTGCCGGTCTTCAGGTACGTGCCGCGACAGGCCTCAGCCGCGATCACCTCACCGGCGGCGTTCATGCGCAGGAGAGCGTAGCGCGCATCGGTCTCTCCCCCATCAGGCAGCTTCACCGTTCCGGCCTCAGATTGGTAGATGATCGTGTCCGTGTGACCGCCAGTCATCTCGAGCCGCAGGGCCACAATATCGCGCTCGTTGCCGCTCAGGCTTGTGACCCCCAGTGAGATCGCCGAGGCAATGGCTGATGTCTCGCCTTCCCGGTAGCCCTCGAGCACGTGTACGAACCGGCTGTTGCACACTTTGTCGGGTCCGTCTGCCACCCGGTACTCGACAAGGAAATCGCGCGCATCCATGAAGGCCACATTGCCGTGCACTCGATGGCCCTTCGGCAGAGGCTGGGTGATGATGCCGATCCACGGGCCCTGGGCTCGGATCAGCTTCGGCGTCCCGCCGGGTTGACGGATGCCGATCAGCCTCAGGCGAACCTGGCCTACATCCTCAGGCAGTGGGCGCACGAAGGGCTTCCCACTCACATTGCGCGGCGCATAGGCGCCGATGTCGGTCTTCCAGGTCAGCTCCCAGGTCTCGCCCGGCTCCGCGAGGCG
>JALGTY010000571.1 GCA_029821145.1 Candidatus Zipacnadia bacterium | reverse complement strand
TTGCTGCGGAAAAGTCGGTAGGGGGCGGTCACGAGGTAGGAGTAGCGGGCGATATTCTCGCCTCCGGTGACGCTTTCCAACAGGAAGGCATAACCGTCGCAGCCCTCGCGCAGTTTGAGGAAGGCCGAAATGGGCGTCTCCAGGTCAGCTACAATCTCGCGATAGACAGGGACGAGATTCCCCTGTTCAGCGCGTCGGACAAACTCGGACAGCTCGGGAGTATACATGGTCATCGGGCCTTTCACAGAGCAGTGTTGTGCCACCAAAAGCCTGGCCGGCAGTGCCAGCCGCTAGCACTCCTACTACCCAGGAGCGCCGCAAGCAGGCTTTCGCCCGAGCTATTTGCCGGAGCTGCTGAGCTTAACACTGCTGCGACCATGTTATCACCTCCCGAACGTCTTGATTCCGCCAGCGTTGTGGCGGTACTCAGGGCAGGGCATTGACCGGGGCAGAATCCGCCGCTGATTTGCCTGGGCGACCTCCGTCGCCGTTGCCGCAGCTCTCCCGCTTCGGTTGGCATCGCGCAGTAGCTTCCGCCGTGGCTTAAGTCGGGGTGCCGGGGCGGCCTCCGCCGCCCCTTCCGACACCCTCCAGTGTTGGCTGGCATTCCGACTTTTACCCTCCCCGTGTTGTCAAAAGAAAAAATGGCGAGCTGTGCATTTATTATGCTGGCCCGCCATCTACACAAAAATCGCGGGCCGAGTTCTGTGTGAACTGACCCGCGTCTTGTGCTGTCTACTTGTGCTTAACTGCTGACACGCGCTGGGGCCAGTTCACTAAGTGAACCAATACCACCAGCTAAACCAAACTCGGCCCGGCGTGTCAGATTTCATCTTGGCGGTAGTATAACAGTTTCTGCCGGTTTTGTCAAGAGGCACAAGCACTATGTCTTATCCTACACTATTCAGCCGGTTTGCTCCGCTCTACAAGAAGGATTTACCGCAGCCAGCAATAATATATCTCTGGAGATGAAATGATATGCCCATTGAACTGAAGATATGCGGGCTGACGACAATCTCTGATATGCGCGCTGCCGAGAGCATCGGTGCGGATTATGTGGGGATGGTCGTGGAAGTGCCATATTCGCGCCGCCCTGTCAGCCGCTGGCAAGCCCAGGCCATGTGCCGAGCCGCCCGCGCCCGGCCTGTGCTGGTGGTGGCACAGCCGCCGCTTGACCAACTGGCTGAGATAGCTCGGCTATGCAAACCTTTTGCGTTGCAAGTCCACGGTTCGACTGGGCTCACCGGAGCCGGCGATGAGTCAACTGAGCAGATCAGCGAGCTTGTTGAGCAGCTTGCCGATGATGTCCAAATCTGGCGGGGCCTGGCCGTAGCCCCCAGCAGCGAGCAGCAGCCCCGCTCTATCAAGGATAACCTGACGCTAATTCAAGAGCTTGCCAAAGCTGGTGTATCTCGCATCGTGCTGGACACGCGCGTCAAGGGCGAGATGGGCGGGACGGGTGTGACCTGCGACTGGCCGACGGCCGCCGCTATCATCAAAGACAGCGCCCTGCCGGTAATGCTGGCGGGCGGCTTAGGCCCTGACAATGTTGTGGAAGCAATCAAAGCCACCGGCGCGACCGGAGTGGATATGGCAACCGGTGTGGAGCGCACCGCCGGCCGCAAGGACCCGGCCAAGCTGCTTGCCCTGGCCGCAGCGCTGCGCAAACTGTCTGTTGATCAACCAAAGAAGGGGTAGTACCGGTCACTGCCCGAGACAAAGAGGGCAGGCCCACGCTGGATGCACAAGCCCTCCGCAATGTACCCACCTCCACAACTCTGTCTGAAAAACACATTGACACACACAAATCATTTATGTATAATTAGTATGCTTAAAAGGCGAAAAGCTCCAAAAAGAGCGGTAAGTGGAAAGATGGCGAGGCGCTATGGCTACAAAGGGTATTGAGATTGATGAATTGTTCTATGGCACGGTGACCGTAGGGGAGCGCGGGCAGATCGTCGTACCGGCGCAAGCACGAGCCGATCTCGACATAACCCCTGGTGATAAGCTGCTGGTGTTCGGTCACCCTCACCAGCTCGGATTAATGATAGTCAACGTAGCCAATGTCGGTCAAATCATGACGTTTATGGAACAGGCCCTGGAGGAGATGCGCAAACATATTGACGAGGCGGACAACGCAGACGAATAGCCGGGCTTA
>JALGTY010000570.1 GCA_029821145.1 Candidatus Zipacnadia bacterium | reverse complement strand
CACATGACCCAGATTGTCAAGATTGTCAGCCGGGTCTATGCTCACCGTAATCGCGCCAATGGTGAGGATAATGCCGGCCCTATCAATGCGCTGGTGCTGCTGGATGAGATCGGCGCAGGCACCGACCCGACCGAGGGCGCGGCCCTGGCCAAGACCATACTCACATTCCTCCACCAGGCCGGCTGTCGCACTGTTGCCACCACCCACTACAACAACCTCAAGCTCTTCGCCTATGCTGAGAAGGGCATGCAAAACGCCGCCGTGCAGTTTGACGTCAAGACCCTCCAGCCCACCTACCGTCTGCTCATCGGCTTCCCCGGCTCCTCCAACGCCTTCGAGATCGCTCAGCGTCTGGGATTGCCCCGCCGGCTGGTCAGCGACGCCCGCGATACCCTCGACGAGGAGCAGCTCACTGTGCAGGAGGCCATCTCTCAGATGCGCGAAAGTAAGCAGCGCTACGAGCGCCAGCGCCGGCAAGTGGACACCGAGACCCGTGCCCTGGCTCAGCAGCGCGAAGAATACGAAGACAACCGCCAGGAGCTTGCTGACCGGGAGGCACAGGCCGTCAGCGAGGGTTTTGCCGAGGCGGTGCGCATCGTCCGCGAGGCTGAAGACCAGGCCCGGCAGATAATCGCTCGCCTCCAGGCCGAGGCAAGCCAGTCGAAGGTAACACAGCAACTCCGCGACGAGATGGCCGAACTGCGCGAGAGCACCCTCGAGGCGGCCAAAGACGACGAGCGCCGGCAAGCCGAGGCGGCCGCTGAACCATTAGCCGCAGAAGGTCAGCCTGCACCAGGCCTCGACTTGTCGCCTGGCGCGTGGGTTCATGTCAATACCGTTGGCAAGGACGGCACCATCGCCCGCCAGATTGACGATGACACCTATGAGGTTAATGTCGGAAATATGCGTGTCGAGGCTGCAGCAAGCGACCTCTCGCCAGCCAAGGACCCGCCCAGTCCCGAGGCCAGGGCCATGGCACAGCGCATGCAGGCACGCAAGGCGCAAACTGTCAGTCCGGAGATAAACCTGGTTGGGGCGAGGGTAGCCGAGGCGTTGCTGGAGTTGGAGAAGTATCTGGACGACGCGGCGCTTGCTGAGCTCTCGGCGGTGCGCATCGTCCACGGCAAAGGCACTGGTGCTTTGCGCGAGGCGATTGGTGAGTTTCTGGGCAAGCATCCGCACGTGAGGGATTTCGAGACCGCCCCATTTTCTGAGGGCGGCACCGGCGCCACCATCGCCCACCTCAATTGACCTGGCTCAGACCCCGTTTACTCACCTCAGTAACCCCCTAGTGAGGGGGGGTAAATCGGGCTTTTGCCAGGCGCAGTAAAACCACCCAAAACCCACGAGCCCCTGGTACTATCGTGTTTTTTGATAATATAGGCGAATCTACTTTGCAGGCAAAGTGGAAAGCTACTATTGCGCCTTTTTTGGGGTTGCAGAGGAGGGTTTCTGGGCAAAACACTGGGCCGTGGCGAGGAGGAAGACGCCCGTATAGAGCGCCCAGCCGACAATCTGCACGTTCGAAAAGCCCCACAGCTTCGCCAGACTCATCGCCGCCACCGAGCCGACCACCGAAGTCAAGCCGTTGATGCCCCATAGCCACGGCACCAGGTTCTGACCCCAGCCGCCTACGACGCGTATGCCACTCGGGAACGGCATGCCCAGGCAAAAGCCCAGCGGGAATAGCATCACCATCGTGATCAGGCAGCGCCAGCGGATGTCACAGGCCAGCGTCGCGTCAACAACCGTGGGATACAAGTACTGCGAGGCCAGGCCGTACAGAACAATGCCCGCAGCGGCCACCATTACCCCAAAGCGCCGCTTATCAGCACCGCGAATAGCAGCGTCGAAAGGCTCAGCACCGGGTAGCCCAGATACAGCACCAGCTTCTGGATCAGCGAAATCTCCACCAGCATGAAGCCGATGCCCAGCAACATGAAGTACAGTATCGCCGCTGAAAGCTGGCCGGCGGTGGCATCACAACGACGGTCGCGGACGGCCATGACTAACAGCACCAGCGATATCACCACAGCCAGGCCGAAGGCACCGACCAGAAACCGCGTGAACTGCGCCGGAATGCCGAAGGTCAAGTCAATGACGAACGGACTGTCATCTGTGCAGGGGATAATGTTGACGGCGGTGTAGCCGTACGCCACTCGCTCCTGGTTGAACCATTCGACAAAGCGCTCGGCCGGCATCGCCGGATTGTCAACCAGATGGGTGAAGGGGGCCGGCATGTATGCGCCCGGGGCGTAGGCCGGATCGAAGTGCAAAGCGATGGCGTGCTTGGCAAACTGCTCGGCGACCTGTGGCGCAATCGCGCTGCGCGATATGAGCAGCAGGTGGCGGTACGGACCCAGAACGTACGCCTGCGGCGGCATGCTGGCGGCCAGGAAATGCTCCATGGACTGCTCGTAGGGCACTCCGACCTCCGCCAGCGCCTCGCGTGCGGTGAGCATCGTCCGCATCAGAATCAGCGGCTCCTGGCACACGAAGGCGATCTTGCCATTCGGCGTCAGATGCCGCAGACAGTCAAGGAACGCCTCTTTGGTGTGGATGTAGCTCTCCACTAAGGCGAGGCTGGACGATGCGGTGGTGGCGGTCTTAGCCAGGGCCATGTAGATGAGGTCGAACTCGCGGTCGGAGCGGCTCAGGAAGCTGCGGGCCTCATCCACGTAGATATGCACGTTTTCGTAGTCATATATGTGGCCGGTGAAATCGCCGTAGCGCCGCACCAGGCGTGGGATGGACGGGTTGAGTTCCGCGCCGACGATCTCCTTGCTGCCGACTGCGAGTGCCAGGAGAATGTCGAGGCCGCCGCCCGGCCCAATCAGCATCACACTCTCCGGACGAAACTGCTCAAATGGCACGAAACCGATGAAATGACGCAAGCGACGCTCAAGCGCCGCCAGATCGCCGTCAAAGGCGATCATGTTGGTCGGCACCTCACCGTCGGTATAGACGTATAAGTCGCCTTTGGGGTCAAACTCGCCCTTATCATTGCCGTATGCGACGACATCGGTGCGGGCGAAGGCATTCCACTCGCTAGCGACAACCTTTGCATGAACGTCCGGGTCGGCCAGTTCCTGGTAGAGCGGCTTTGCAAGGGGATCCTGGCTCAATGGCATCAGGGGCAAGTCCAGATAGCGGGAGTTGACATTGCCGACCAGAAGCGCCGCCAGGCCGATAACCACTACCACAGAGCCGCCCATCAAAGCCGGCTTTCGCAGACTGAAGCCGATCACTAGCGCACCCAGCGCTACCAACAAACCACATACGAAAGCTGCGTTGATC
>JALGTY010000105.1 GCA_029821145.1 Candidatus Zipacnadia bacterium | reverse complement strand
AACGCCTGTCATCCAGGTTTGCTGGAGTGGCACGGCCCTTTTTCCTAGTCTTCCTGGACGACAGGCTTCCTAGCCTGTCGAGGCCTCTCCGAACAGCAACGGCATGGACAGGCAACCTTCGACAAGCTCAGGTCAGGTGGATGCCTGTCCTCCAGGATAAACTTTTCCGGGCGAGTCGCCACCTGCTGCCTTGCTTATCCGCTCTTCTAACGCCCCAAGCTGAGCAGTTACTCTCCTTGAATGGGAGCTATCAGCATGATCGCTGCACCAACATAATAGCTCTTTTCCCCACCTTCACGCCATGCTCCTCCTCGGGCCCAAGGCAGGTAACAGAGGCAGTCTGGCGAAGATTCAGAGCACGGAGGGCGAATAGAGTCTTTGGCCAAAGGGAGCTTACAGATGAAGATAGCATATCTGGACATATTCTTCGGTATCAGCGGCGACATGACGCTGGGGGCGCTGGTGGATGCCGGCGTTGATGCCGATGAGCTGACTGCCGAGTTGGAGAAGCTCAATATTGAAGGCTGGGAGATCAGCTTCGAGAAGGTCAAAGTATCCGGCCTGGGGGCGACACGCGCGACAGTCTCGGCGGCACACGAGCATCATCACGGGGACCACGGCCATGGCATGAGGCCCGGCCAGCTAATTGAGATAATCGAGCGCTCCGGCGTCAACGATAGTGTCAAGCAACGGGCCGTGGCCGTCATCAAGCGGGTTGCGGGGGCTGAGGCTGCAGCCCACCGTGTGCCCATTGAAGATGTACATTTCCACGAGCTGGGCGGCCTGGACACGATCATAGATGTGGCTGGGGCGATCATCGGCTTTGATCTGCTCGGCGTTGAAGAAGTCTATTGCTCACCAATCCCGGTCAGCCACGGCTTTGTGGCCTGCGCTCATGGCCGACTGCCTGTACCCGTCCCGGCGGTAGTCGGCCTTCTGAAGGGCGTGCCGACGGTCCCGCTCGATGTTGCTGGCGAGACCGTCACACCCACGGGCGCTGCCATCGCTACCGGGTTGTCCTCCGGCTTCGGCCCTATGCCGGCCATGACACTGCTTTCCTCGGGCTTCGGCGCCGGGCAGAAGGAATTCCCCGAGGCAGCGAACCTGCTCCGGATCATAGTCGGCGAAGCAGGTGAGACCAAGGCAAGCGGCAGGTACGAAGCTGACGTGCAGATTCTCATCGAAGCCAACATAGATGATATGAACCCCGAGCTTTACGAGGCGGCGCAGGAGGCAATTTTCGCGGCCGGTGCCGTGGACTGCTGGTTCACTCCGATTTTCATGAAGAAGAACCGGCCGGCGGTCAAGCTGTCGGCGCTGGTTGCTCCTGGCGATGCCGATGCAGTGGCCGACGCGATAATGACCAACACCACCACCTTCGGAGTGCGCCGGCTTGAGACGGGACGCGATTGCCTGGCGCGGGAGTCCAGAGAGGTGGATACCGCCTACGGTACGGTCGCCGTCAAGGTCGGAATGCGGGCCGGTGAAATTATCACCGCGTCCCCGGAATTCGCCGATTGCCAGCGACTGGCCGCCGAGCATGCCGTGGCGGTCAAGACCGTCTATCAGGCTGCAGTTGCGGCAGCCGCAGCACTGGTCAAGTCACCCTGACCCGTATTATTGACCAGCGCGTAGCTCGGCCTGCCCTGCGTGTCCGCCGTAGCCTTGGCGGAGGCGGAAGCTTGTCGAAGGGCAGGTGAGAATGGGGGTACCCACGCCAGAGGCGTGGGTCAATTCTCAGCTTCCAGCCCGAGAATAATACAGCCTAAGGAGAGGGGTAACGGAATGGAGACCAAGCAGATGCTGATCGGAAAAGACTGGCTAGCGGCGGCGGATGGCGGGGAGCTTGACAACATCAACCCCGCCAACGGCAAGCTGATATGCCGGATCCCGCGTGGCGGGGCCGAAGATGTTGACCGGGCGGTGCAGGCCGCGCAAGAGGCATACGACACAGCCTGGAGCAAACTGGACGCCGCCGAGCGCGGACAACTCTTGCATCGCATGGCCGGCATCGTAGAAGAGCGCGCCGATGAGCTGGCCCTGATGGACACCGAAGATATGGGCAAGCCGCTGGTCCAGACGACAACGGGCGATGTGGTCGGAGCGCAAGGGTTTCTGCGCTACTATGCCGGCCTGGCCGACAAGATCGAGGGCATAACCTATGCAACGCCGGATGCCTATCTCGGCTATAGCACCCGCGAGCCGTACGGGGTGGTCGGCTGCATCGTGCCATTCAATTTTCCGCTGGCCCTGGCCTGCATCAAGGTCGCTCCGGCTCTGGCAGCGGGCAACACAGTGATACTCAAGCCCGCCTCGGTATCGCCGCGCACGGCCCTGGAACTGGGCCGAATCGCCCTCGATGCCGGCCTGCCGGCGGGCGCACTGAATGTCGTCACAGGCCTGGGCAATGAAGCCGGCGCAGCAATGGCCGCCCATGACGGCATCGGAAAGATCAGCTTCACCGGCAGCACCGCCGTGGGACGCAGCCTCGTGGAGGCGTCGGCCGGCAACTTCAAGAAGCTGACCCTGGAGCTGGGCGGCAAGACGGCCAACCTGGTATTGCCCGACGCCGATCTCGACATGGCGATACCAGCGGCCGCGCGAACGATTTTCCTGAATTCCGGCCAGATATGCACCGCCGGCTCACGACTGCTTATGCACCGTGACATGAAAGACGAGATACTCGGCAGACTTGTGCCGATTGCCGAGAGCCTGAAGGTCGGGGACCCGTTGGCTCCTGATACCAAGCTGGGGCCAGTCGTCTCAGAAGAGCAGTACGAGCGGGTGATGAGCTACATCGAGGCAGGCAAGGAGCAAGGCGCAGAGGTAATAGCCGGTGGCGGCAGGCCGGATGCTCCGGAACTGGCCGACGGCTGCTACCTCGCTCCGACCATCTTCGACAAGGTAGGCCCTGATATGAAGATATGCCAGGAGGAAATCTTCGGCCCGGTCCTGTGCGTGCAGACCTATAGTGGCGAAGAGGAAGCGATAGAACTGGCCAACGGAACCGGCTACGGGCTGGCCGCCGACTTGTGGACACGCGATGTCAACAAGGCGCACAAACTGGCAGCGCGGTTACAGGCGGGCATCATCTGGATCAACTGCACCAATGTCGTCGGCCCGTGGATGTCTTATGGCGGATACAAGGTGAGTGGCCTGGGTTTCGAGAGTGGCATCGAGTGCATGCACGAATTCACCCGCCCCAAGAGCGTCATCATTGACGTAACCGAGCAGCCGAATACCTGGGCGATAGACTGACCTGCCACCCGGGAGCATGCGATGGAGCAAGCCAGACGGCAGTTGATTGGTCGGCGCTGATCAAGTTACGCCCCGCGCATGTCGCGCCACAATGTCCGCAATCCGTTCAGTGGCTTTGCCGTCAGTGGGGCCGACCTGAGCGGCCAGGAATTCCTCGCGCTTTTGTGCCAGTTCCCTCCTGAAGTCCTCGTCGAACAGCACCTTGCGCAGTTGCGGCAGGATGTCCTCGCGCTGGTAGATGCCGACAGCCCCGCCCAGCTTGGCATACGGGAACCAGTCGTCGCGTCCGGTGAGGTTGATCGTCACTGTCGGCGTGCCAAGCAGGTTGGCTTCAAATACGACCGTTGAGTCGCGAGTGACCATCGCATCGCAGGCGGCCAGCAGCTCGTCAAGCGCATACTGGCCATGTTCCGAGATGGTGACGGTGTCAGGATGGGCTTGAGCGGCTTGCTGGTACAGGTCGTGGTTAGTATCAGCCGGATGGAGCTTGAGGACTAGCGCCGCGTCGAGTTGGGCGCATGTTTCCGCCACCGCCGCGATCCACCAGCTTGCGTAGTCTTCATAGAAGTGCTGTTCATTCGGCTGGGTGGCCAGCACTACCAGCGCCGCCTTGCCTTCGCCCAGAGCTGCGATCTCAGCCGAGACGGCCCCCTTTGCTGCGATAGCCCTGTCGTAGAGGCTGTGTCCGGTCTGGGTAATTCTTGTGTCCGGCCCCAGCAGCCATCTGTGAACCTCTTCGGAGTGAGACCCCCACACCAGCGCCTCGTCAAGTTGCTGGGCGCCTACCAGGTAATACCAATCACTTATCACGCCGTGCTGCACCAGCACGCGACTGATTCCCATAACACCAGCCTGATGCACCAGGGCCTCTACGGGCGGCGCACAGATGTGGCAAGTCACTACGACCTTGGGGGTGAGCTGCTGGAGTGCGTGCTCGCCGCCGGTCTTGCGCAGGAGCCACAGTGGCGTATGTCTTGCCAGGCTCATTTTCACGCGGTCGCTTATGGCTGTCTTAAGCCCGTCCGAAAGCGCACTGAACTCCGGCATACTCTCGGCGTTGGCAGCAAAGTGCCGATACCACATCGGCCAGCGCGACGCTTTGGCTTTGAGTGCGTTCACCTCGCGGCTGGCAAAGAACTGACCGAGGTCATAGCGCGGCAGGCCCTGGCGCTCGATGGCGCTGGCAAAGCGGTCGTGGTGCAGATCGAGCACCGCACAGCGCAGGCCGTGAACTGTCCTCAGCGGCTCCCAGAGGTTAGCGATGATCTGGGCCGTTGCTGCACCGACACCTGTGAACAGCACATCGCAGGGCCGGATGTCCGCGTCCGCTGTCTTTGCGCCTTCTTCACACTGGCGCAATTCCTCATGCAGCTCTCTGGCCCGGGTCAATCTTGCGCCCGCCGGCATAAGCAGTTCGCGCAGCCAGTTGAGTATCTTTCCGGGCCTGACACTCCAGGGCACGCCGGCGGCATCGAGTATTCCGGCTGCCACGGGCAGGAAATGGGTCTTACCGGCCCACCAGCCCAGGTCACTGGGCCGCTCGATGATGCGAGCTCTCTGCCAACTTGCCTTTTCTACGACAGCGGTCAGCACCTCGCTCGTAGCCAACAGCGGGACGAGCGAGAACATGCCGAACCAGCCCGCGAAATCTTCCCAGAAATTCGCACCGGCCACCTCGGGGTGCATGGCTGCATCCATCGCGGCTGCAAGTTGCTGCGATCTTGCTCCGATCTGCTTTATGGAGCCGCGCACCTCGGCATGCTCGGGCCGCGGTGTCGTGATAAGTGCCAACGGGTCGGTCACGACTTCGATGACGCTCTGGCCCGCCCGCGCGGAGATGCTGCCGGCAGCCCCAGACGGAACGATTGCAAGCTGGTGCGGCGTTTCTACTGACTGAGCTTCAGGTGCATCCAAAGAGCAATACCTCCCCCGCTATGATAGCTTGCCTCTTGTGGGTCTTGCAAGCGTGGCGGCCAATTGCCTCGCACCCTGACGCGCGCACAGTGTAGAAGGACTGGCAGCCGTCAGCGGCGAACTAATAAGTGCTTCATGTCAGTCAATACTGATGCTTGCGGGGTAAGTAGCCTGATGAGATTACACCGAGCAGTTTTGCTTGCCAGCTTGTTTGTGATTCTTGCGGCCCAGTCGGCGCTCTTTGCCGAGAGAATTGAATTCGATCCCAAGACCATGATGCGGTCCAGCGAGGTGCGGCCTGGCATGCGCGGGGTTGGGAAGTCGGTCTTCCACGGGGTCGAGATCGAGGAGTTCAGCTTCGAGATTATTGGACGGCTGGAGAAAGCCGTACTGGGTAGGGACATGATCTTGGCCCAGATAACAGGCGGCCCGCCGATAGATCGCAACGCCGGTGTCATTGGCGGAATGAGTGGAAGCCCTTGCTACATACAGGGCAAGCTGCTGGGCGCGCTGGCGTACGGGTGGTTCTGGCAGAAGGAAGCCAGATTCGGCATCACTCCGATCGAGGATATGTTGGAAGCGACGTGGGGGCAGGAGGCGGAAGCGGTCGCAGCCGAGGCAGAGAGCAGGTGGATCGCACCAGAGCCGATACACATCGCCGGGCGGCAAATTACGGGCGCGGTAGTGAGACCAGCCGATTTCACTCAGCCCTTCGCGGACCCGCACACCATCATACTTCACCCCGTTTCGCCGCCGATAACGTGCAGCGGCATGGGCTCTCAGGCCATGAAGCTGATGAAGAGAATGTTGGAGCCACGTGGGGTGACGGTGCTGGCCGGCCCCGGCACGAAGAGCAACCCGGTGGATGTGGACCTCGAGCCCGGCAGCGCGGCGGGCGTGCGCCTGATGGGCGGCGATTTCGAAGCCGCCGGAGTGGGAACTATCACCTATCGCAAAGGCGATCAAGTCCTGGCATTCGGGCATCCACTGATGCAGCTCGGCCGCACGAAGATGCCAATGTGCACCGGCTGGATCCATGATGTCATGCCCAGCCTTTCGAGATCGTCCAAGATCGGCTCGGCGATGTTGGATGTAGGAACGATGTTCAGCGACACGCCATGGTCAATAGCCGGGAGGCTGGGCCAGGTGCCAGAGACCATACCGGCCTCATTTCACATAGTTGACCGGTCGCGGAACCTGACGAAGGATTTCCGCGTGCAAGTCTGCGATCAGCCGATGATAACTTCGATGCTGCTTGCCACCGCGATGATGTCGGCGGTAGAGGCGACTTTCAATACCGGCTATGAGGGCATGGTGAAGTTGCACTATAAGGTGGTCGGTCAAAAGGGCGACACCATCGAGCGCAGCAACACGTTCTACTTCCAACAGTCGGCCGTTTTCACATTGATGTCAGAGCTGGCATTTCCCATGTACCTGCTGGAAGAGAACCGCTTCCGCCCGCAGAACATCGCCTCTCTGGAAGTCACCGCCGAATTCAACACACAGGACAACACCGCCTTTATCGAGCGCATCTACACTGAGGAAAACGTGGCAGAGGCGGGCAAGCCCCTGCATCTGCACGTGGTGGTGCGTCCCGATGACGGCGAGCCGACAGAGCGGGTAGTGACACTCAACATACCGATTGATACGCCTAAGGGCACGCTACGGATTGTAGTGGCTGGTGGGCAAGCGGCCTGGACGCTGCGGTCCCGACTGCGGCTGATGATGCCTATCTGGAATAATCTGGACTCATTCATCAAGTTCTTCGAGGAGCTGGAACAGAACACTGAACTGGTAACCATCGGTGCACTGCCAAGCGCCGGCGTGATAGTCGGAGAGACGAGAATGTTCAGGTTGCCCGGCTCATTTGAATCATTGGTCACTAATTCGCCGCGCACCGACCTGCAAGGCGGCAAAGCGGAACTTTCGCATTCCGAGGAATCCCCGTGGGTGCTATATGGGAGTCAGTACATGGCGATTTCGACGATGGACCGAAAGGGTGCCAGGAGTGCCAAGGGTAAACGACCGTCGTCAGGGCCTGGCTCCGGTCCCGAAGTGCCACCCCCGCCACCGCCCATGACCCAGCCTGACGGCGAAGCCTATCGGCTCCCGGGCGCTCTGGCGCCGTTTACCATGTACTGGGCGGCCGACGCATTCCCGGAGCCGCTTGCCACCAAGCTGCGTCAGGCCGCGCCGAGTCCGCTCCAACCGCCGCCAGAGCCGCCCGTTTTCGCACCGTCGCCTTCCCCGGATGACATGGAAGAAATGATGAAAGGAGAGGCCAAGAACGGGGAGGACAAAGATGAGGAAAAAGAGCCAGACAAAGACACAGACAAAGAAAAAGAGAAGGACGAGTTGACGGCGCGCCAGCCGAGCGCCTGGACCCAGACCACGGCCAAGGACTTCGTGGCGGGCAAACTGGAGGGCGTGGCAGTACGCAGCGACGGCGTGGTCACACTGGCACCGTATGTAGAGGAGATAGACTCGCCAGCAGCCTTCTATGTGCTCTCAGCCGCCGCTGACCAGACGGGGAATGTCTATGTCGGCACCGGCAGCGAGGGGCACATCTACAAGATAGATGACAACAGCAAGGTGACGCTTTTTTGCGACGTTGACACCTTCGCTGTCACTGGTCTTATCTGTGACGGCGAGGGGGGCCTGCTGGCTGCGACTTCACCGGGCGGCAAGGTCTATCAGGTCAGTAGCGACGGCAGCGCACAAGTCTATTGCGAGTTGCCGGTAGATTACCTGTGGGCTATCGGCAAGACGGCGCAGGGGAAGATTGTGGTATGCACAGGCACCGAAGGCAAGCTGTACGAACTGCAGGGGTCGGGCAAGTACAGCGAGGTCTGCAAATTGGCCCAGGCTCACATATTGTGCATGGCCGCCGACGCCAAGTACACGTATCTGGGCACTGGCAGCCAGGGCGTGGTCTATCGCCTCAGCGCGGATGGTCGCTATACGGCCCTTTTCGACGCCAAAGATAAGGACATCACCGCCATCGCAGTGCCGAAATCGCCGGAGCAGGCTGGTGACAGAATATACGTAGGGACAGCGTCCGGCAAGTCCGGCGGCGGCGTGTACGAGGTCTCAGCCAACGGCGCAGCATTGGTGCTATACGAGGACAAGAAGACGCCTGTATATGCTCTGGCTTGTGTGGACGGCGCTCTGTATGCAGGCACCGGCGATGAAGGCAAGTTGCTTTGCATAATTGACAAGGACCACCACAGCGTAGCCTATGACTCGGATAACGCCTACATTACCTGCTTGCAGCCGATCAACGGCCGGGAGATATATGTGGGCACCACGAACCAGGGCGGCCTGCTTCACGTTGACACGGCTCGCGCAACTGCAGGTTGGCTGGAATCATCGGTGCTCGATGCCAAGCGGATTGCGCAGTGGGGCCAACTGCAGTGGCAGGTGAAGATCACAGGCGACGCCTCAGCGCGCGTTGCCACGCGATCGGGCAGTAACTCCGACCCAACCGACAGTAGCTGGAGCGGCTGGTCGCGTTCGCTGAACAATGGCGAGTGGAAAAGCGTACAGAGCCCGCCGGCGCGCTATCTGCAGTACCGCCTGGACCTTGCCAGAACCAAAGCCGAAGACACCGTGGCTGTGAGCCGGGTTGCCATCGCCTACTTGCCCGCAAACCAGGCGCCGGAGGTGGAGATAGAGAAGCCGTCCGAGGGCGATGTGGTGTCCGAAGAATGTAGCATCTCGTGGGACGCAACTGACCCCGACAGCGACACGCTGGTTACGCGCATCTACTATCGCCAGCTTGGGGAAACCGACTGGCAGCCCGTGACTGATGAGCCGGAAGAAGAGAACTACGAATGGGATACCACTGATCTGAAAAGCGGCCACTACCAGTTGCGTATCGTCGCTGATGACGGCACCAGCAACCCGGGACGGGCGCTTTCTGATGCAGCCACGGTCGAGCTCTTGACGATAGACAATGATGAGCCGCAGATCTGGGTGGACACTATAGAGGCACGAGGCGACAAACTGTTCATCTCCGGTGTCGCGGCCGATGACTTGTCCAAGGTGGCAGAGGTATGTTACAGGCTTGAAGAGCGCTGGTATGCCGCGCGCGCAGTGGACGGGCTATACGACAGCCGGCACGAGAGCTTTGACCTGCAGATACCACTACCGCGAGAAAAGGCTGAGATCGCACTCTGTGCTCGCGACGCGGCTGGCAACGAGCGTTCAATAATGGTAACGTGGCCCGACGGGCAGAAGGTGGTGCCGGTGGGGTAAGCCTAATAATTCACAAGACGCGTAGCTCGGCCTGACCTGCGCTTGGCGCAGGTCAGGTGAGAACGTGGGTTACCGCGTTCTCAGCTTCCAGCCCGAGGTCGTTGGCTGAGAGCACACGTGAAACAGAAGAAGCCGACCACCACTGTGGTGGTCGGCTTCTTATTAGGGACGCATCTTGAATTTCATTAGAAGTCGTTTTTCACTTCGATCGGTGCGCCGCTCTTCTCTGACGATTCGATTGCGGCCCAGGCGGTGGCCACGGTCTTGGCCCCGTCAACACCGTCAATCAGCGGCGTCTTGTCGTTGACTATGCAGTCCACGAAGTGCTCCATTTCGCCGGCCAGCGCCTTCGCCATGGTCGCCTTGGACAGCTCCATCCAGCAGTACCTGTCAACCTGCCGCAGGCTCAGCTTGGCTGATGGTGAGGTGTTATCCCCCACCAGCGTGCCTTTGGTGCCCCAGACTTCCAGGTCAAGGCCGTACGGGCGCTGGCAGCCGGAAGAGACGGTGACACGGCCGATGACATCATTGGCGAACTGCAGGTTGAGGATCCACATGTCGTCAACCTGCTGCTGCGGGATGTTGAAGTGGTTGCTGAACGCAGACACGGTGATGACATCGCCGCCGAACCAGCGGGCCAGGTCTATGGCGTAGTTGTGGATGTAGCTCGTCTCAACAAAGTACATCTCACCTAGCGTGCCATCGAACGCCCACTTGTGGGCGTCTTCGAAGAACTTGTGGAAGCGGCAGACCTGGGCCACCATCAGCTTCTTCTCATACTTGCGCGCGGCATCCACCATCTCCTGACATTCTTCAATAGTACGGGCCATCGGCTTCTCCACCAGCACATGCTTGCCCGCTTCGAAGGCCTTGATCGTCTGCTCCATGTGCAGATAATCCGGCGTTGTGACAGAAACGATATCCACCTCGTCCGAGGCCACCAGCTCATCAAAGTCGGTGGTAGCCACAGG
>JALGTY010000104.1 GCA_029821145.1 Candidatus Zipacnadia bacterium | reverse complement strand
TCCACCTCGTAGATAGTCGAGAATCTCCCGTCTCCACGCAGCTTCGTGCTGAAGATGCGGAAGCTCTTTATCTGCATCGGTTCGAACTCCAGCTCCACGCTCGGCTCATCCAGCTCCTGCACCTCGGCGATGGTGCGCCATCCGCCTTCGGTGTTTTCGTCCGGCACCTGCAGCTTCAGATCGGCAATCGAGCCCGTATAGATCACCACGCGGCCGATGGTCTGCGGCTCCGGCCAGGTCAAGCTCAGCCAGTCGGGCAGTTTCCGGTATGTGTCGTCAGACCACGCAATTCCCTTCATGGCTCCGTCCACTGCCTTCATCTCGTGATCCCTACGGGAACTGGAGGCCTCCACGACTACTCCCGAATCTTTGAAGGCGAGGTTGCCGGGCTTCTTCATGGCCTGCTCGGCGGCGGCGATTTCGGTGAGCGCGTCCTGTACCTGTGCTCGCGAACCCAGCGCCTGCTCCGTCGTGTAGATGTGGGTCGCATATTTCTCGAACCTGTCAGTCACCGCGCCGTCCTTGACCGGCACCATCCGATTCTCAGACACGACCGTGAGTTCCGCCGGCACTGCGTCCGGGATCTTCACCGTTATCTGCTGCGCTTCGGTGGAGGTATTAACGACAAACAGGTAGATGTCGTCACCCACTCGCCGCAGCGAGGCCTGCACCTCCTCCGGCTGCTTGGCGCTGATCTCCAGGCCCTCGACAGGCGGGGACAGTACCGCGCCTTTGAGGTCCATTATTTCGTGCCCGATCCACGCCACACCAAGCTCGCAGGCCGGGTAGTTGAACATGGCACTATGCGTGTACCACAGGATGCCGGTCGCCCGGTTGACTATTGCCTGGTAGGCCTGGTTGCGCAGCTCGGTGAAGTTGGGAGCGCGGTTGCCGATGCGCCCGCAGTCCCCATAGTTGAACGCCTGCGGGGTGATCATTATGCCCTTGCGACCGCCGCCCGCCTCGTAGCAGGCCTGCATGAACTTCGAGGTCTTGCCGATGGGCGATGCTGCATCCCCGCCCTCAATGAACAGCGGGTAGGGGTCAGGGATAAATATGTCGGAGCTGCCGGCGTACTTGTGGATGCCGCTGATGGTATCGTTAAGCAGAAGCTGCGGGTGGTACGGGTCTTCGTCGCGGATTATCTCGTAGATTTCGCGCATCCGCTGCGGCAGGGCCGGTGTCAGTTCCGGCTCATCGGCCAGATACCAGGCCCACACCGCCGGATGGTCCTTCAGTTCGGCGATGCGCTGCCGCAGCGCCGTCTTCTCCTCGTCATTCAGCGGCCGTTGCCAGTCCTCGGGGCCCATCATGCGGCGCGGGACGGTGTTCGGATACGGGTAGGTGGTGATGAAGCTGCCGGCCTCAGCCATCGGGTCGAAAAAGTCCTGGCGCACCTTCTCGCTGTCGTACCACTGCGCCGAGTAGTACTGGCTGGCCGTGTACGGCAGGTTCGGGTCAGCCAGCTCATCCGCCGTGCCGCCGAACCACCCGTAAATCAGGTACGGCGCGCCGTTGTGCAACAGCACATTATTCTCATCAAGTCGCCACTCGTGCCCATTCGGCGCCGGCGGCAGCTTCGTTATCGGTACACTTTGCCGATGTAGAACCGCGCCGGCTTTTTCCGCCGTCACCACAAGCCGGTAGCTTCCGTCGGCGAGGTCCTTTATCGGCACCGCAACTTCGACGCTTTCAGCGGCTTTTACCGCATCACCCTTACTGACCAACTTCGTCCTGTGCATCAGAGCGGGCTTTATGACAGTCCCGTCCACTTCATCTTCCGTCAGCGCCAGGTGCACGTTGGCCTTTATCTCACTCAGGTCCTGCGTCGCGTAGATACTGTTGCGGTAGCACGGCTGGGTGACGACGATGGTGACAGGGCTGTAGCTCAGCTCGACCGGCAGCGTCTTGACGGCCAGGATGCGTCTGGGGTTGCGGCGGTCGAGCAGCCGGATTTGCAGCGTCTGCTTGCCCTGCTCCGCCAACGGCACCGAGAACGACATCTCGCGGGCCTGGCCGGCATCCAGGCCCTGGTCCACGCGTGGGCCGGTCTCGTGTTTGCTGCCCACCTGTAGCCCCGGGGCGAGGCTGATAAACCAAAACCGACCCGTCTCGTTGGTGATATGGGTCTTGGCCTGATAGACAAGCTGGCCGTCCCGGGGAAGCACAGTCACCTCGAACGGCGACTTGATATCCCACAGGTACTTGCTGAAGTCCGCACCCGGCAGCTTCAGCACCGCGTAGTTGGCGGGCTGGTGGAAGCCGCCCAGGGTGTCAATAAAGGCTGAAAGCTCCTGCTGCCCGGCCTGCCGCTCGCGGGCGACATTGAGCGCCCAGTCGCCGACGGATTCAGCGGTCAGGCCCAGATACACCACCGGCACCCGCGCCTCGACGGTCCACGACGCAGCCTGCTTGGTCACCGCCGCCTCCCACGGACAGTCCCACTCCTTGGTCATCACATGCCCGCCCTGCCGCACTTCCGAATCATACACTGTCCCCAGCACATTGACGGTGAAGTGGAAGTACTCGGTGCGGTCGCTTTGCGGGTCAATCATAAACTCCAGGCAGTCATCGCGGTGCACCTTGCCATCGCGCTTGGTGGCCGTGGCCTTGAGCTGATCCATATTCGGCTCATCGAGCACTGCGCCGATGTAGATATTCTCATCATCGCAGGCGATCTTAAAGCGCGTCTGGGCTTCTGCTTTCAGTTCCGGTTTCCCCAGCAGCCGGAATTCGCCATACCATTCGCCGGCTTGCCAGACCTCCTCGTCGAGGCTGCCGTCAACGGTAATGGGCTGTTGTGCTTTGACGCCATTGACGACCGGCAAATCCTGCGCCATGGCAATTGCGGTAATGCTGACAACCAGGATGGTGATAAAGGTGGCATTCAAAGTGCGCATTTGCACTGCTCCTTCGCGGTTGATGAGCGATCACATGTCACAACGTCGTCTAAGTGTATATTTGGCCGAGGCGGAGGCAACGACCTGCCCATGTGGAGTAGCAAGGCGCGTAATGGGTTATAATCAGTGTACGGAGAATGCCCTCTAGTGTCGCGTAGCTCGGCCTGCCCTGAGCCTGTCGAAGGGCAGGTGAGAATGCGAAAGCATTCTCAGCTTCCAGCCCGAGTCCTGCTTCAACCGCTTCGCGAATAATCCGCACTAGAAAACAGGTGCTCAAAGATGGCCTCTAGAATCATGAAAATACTCGCGCTGCTAGTGCTGCTGGCGGCGGTCATTGCGACGATGAAATTCTACTTCTTCAGGGCTCCGCCGTCACCGGAGCGGCAGATCATGCTCTCGATCGCCCGGGCCGAGGAATCGGCGGAGCTGGGCAGCGTCTCCGGCGTGATGAAGGTAGTCTCCAACGATTACGCGGACACGACGGGCAGCAATAAGCGCGACCTTTCGCGGCTGGCGGTGCAGGCATTGCGCGGCCAGCAGTGGCAACTCAGCACACAGCTCAAGTCGCTTGCCGTGGACGGGGATACCGCAGAGGTGGATTTGCAGGTTGCGATGTGGAACGAAGACGCTGCTTCGTATCAATTGGATTATGACATCACGCTGATCTGGCGCAGGGAGGGCAAGACGTGGCGTGTGGTGAGTTCCTCGGGATGGCACGGCTACACCGATGACGAGGTGGGCGGCGCGGGGCCACCCGGCCCGTATTGATAATCCCCCTTGCTTCCACTATAATGCTGGGCAAAATGCCAGCTAGCCGCTTCTGCTAGGGCAGATCATCAAGAGAGGTCGTTGAAACTGCACCTTCCAAGAGAGTTGCGCTCGGGCATTCTGATTGCATTCATACTGCTCCTGGCTATCTTGGCTATGTTGATGCTGGGACTCCTGCAGGGCATGGACAACTGGTTCTACAGCCTCTGCTTCAGGATGCGTGGCGAGCGACCTGTGCCCGAGCAGATAGTCGTTGTCGGCATTGACAACGACAGCGTTGACGAGCTGGGACCGTGGCCGTGGCCGATGGAGGTGTATGCCCGGCTGCTTAAGAGACTTGATGCGGCTGAGGCGCATGTTGTCGTCTTTGACATAAGCGACCTCGCCCAGTTCTCAGATGTCCAAACCCAAACGGCGGGGGTCGAGGAATTCGCCGCAGCGCTGGCGGACGCTAGATGCATGACTATGCTGCCGGTGGTTATCGGACGCGGCACCGATGCCCACGCGGCTGCAAAGGCCCAGCGGTTGCAGAAGCATGCCCTGGGCCCTGGTCGAGTGCCCCGCCCGGTCGGCCTCCGACCCGGACGCCTCGCTTTGCCTGATCGTTCCCTGCAAGACAACTGCGACGGGCTTGGTGGACTGAATGTCTATCTGGATCGCGACGGCGTGTTGCGCTCAATTCCTCTGCTGCTATCGTATGAGCAGACGATGTTTTCCTCGTTGTCCCTGGAAAGCTATCGGCAGTACACCCATGTGTCACGCGAGGCAATAAGCCGCCAGACTGACACCATAATCGTCGGCAATAGCACCTTCCCGGCGTTGTCGTCAGGCGAGGTCCTCATCAACTTCTTCGGCGGCTACGAACAATTTGAGCCTGTATCTTACCATGAGGTGCTCGCGGCAGAGCCGGAAGAATTCAAGGAGCTTTTTGCCAACAAGCTGGTGCTGGTGGGGCCCGTATCCGGCGCTATTGGACAGCTTTTCTACACTCCAGTTGATGCGCTGATGCCAGGCGTGGAGATCAACGCCAACGCCATCGCCAGTCTCCTGCAAGATTGTGTGATAAGACGCGTGCCAAGATGGGCCGTCATCGTGCTGATGGTGGCGTTGGCCTTGCTGCTGTGCCTCACGGTGCCAGCGGCCGGCGGCGTATTCCGAGGAACCTCCGTTACACTATTCGTCTTCGTCGCCTGTTTCTGGCTGATTTTCTGGCGCTTCACGCATAACGTCTGGGTCCCCATGGGCGGGCCGCTGTTGTGCATAGGGCTGATCGGCGCGGCGCTCGTCACCAGGTCAGCGGCCCTCGCCGACCGCTTGCGCGCCGAAGCCAACATCCGCCTCCAATCCCGTATGCAGGCCATTACCGGCGTCGGGCGGCTGATCGATTCCAGCCTCGAGAGCGACCAGTTGCTCAACGAGATCATGCACTGGATCGAGGCCGAACTGGATGTGGAAGCGACCTCTCTGTTGCTGTTAGACGAGCAGACGAACCGATTGCGCTTCGCAGTAGCCCTGGGCGAAAAGGGTGATGAGGTCAAAGACTTCACTCTGGCCTTGGGTGAGGGCATCGCAGGCGCGGTAGCACAAACCGCTGAGCCGATGGTTGTCAACGATGCCGCCGAAGATCCTCGTCGCCATCGTGACATTGCCACGGCTATTGACTACCAACTCCACAACGTCTTGTGTGTTCCGATGCTCTTGCGCGGCGAGGTCGCCGGTGTCATCGAGGTGATGAACAAGAAAGACAACCTCCCATTCACCGAACATGACATGGCGCTGTTGACCGTCATTGCCCAACAGGCCGGTCTATTCCTCGAAACCGCGCGCCTGTATTCCATCCTCCAGCATCGCATTGATTACGCTGACGCCGAACTGCGCGAGGCCAACCTCAGGCTCGCATCTGAGAAGGCCAAAGTGGATACCATGGTCCACGAGATGGTTGACGGGGTCATCGCCACTGACGAAGCCGACCGCGTCGTACTGATCAACGAGGCCGCAGAGCGGATGCTCGGCCTGTCAGCTAAGGCCATAATCGGGGAGCCGGTGCTCGCTGCCATCCGCCAGCCGGACATGGTGCGGCTGTGGGCCATGCCGCTCTCACCACACGGCGGCATCTACACCGAAGAAGTCGAGATGTCCGGCCAAAGGCCTGTCGCCTTGCAGGTCACTGTCGCACTCATCGGCACCGGCGATGAAATCGCCGGCAAGTGCATGATCCTCACTGATGTTACGGAGTTCAAGCAGATTGACCAGCTCAAGACTGACCTCATTGCCTTCATCTCTCACGAGCTGAAGACGCCGCTGACCAATATCGGCCTCTACACCGAACTGTTGCTGGATCAGTTCGCCGACGACGATCAAAAGGTGGCAGACCTCCTGCAAGTCGTCGGCCGCCAGACCACACGCATGCAGCACATGGTCGAAGACTTCCTCAACGTCTCCCGCATCGAGGCAGACCGGGCGCTGCCAATGAATCTGCAGCCACTTGAGGACCTCGAAAAACTCATTGACGATATCGTGGCAGTCGAAGGCCACGGCCGCGGCAACCACATCTTTGAGATAAACCTGCCGGAGCCGATGCCGGTACTGTGGGCCGACCGCACCAAGGTTGAAGAGGTCTTTGCCAATCTCATCGGAAACGCCATCAAGTACTCTCCCAGCGGCGGCACAGTAACCGTCAGCGGCCAGGTCCAGGGCGACATGATGCGCTTCTCCGTCAGCGACGAGGGCGTCGGCATCTCGGAAGACGACCGCCAGCACCTCTTCCAGCGCTTCCAGCGCGTCGGCAGCACCGTCAAGCGAATTCCCGGCACAGGCCTCGGCCTATTTGTCTGCAAGCACCTCATCGAGGCACACGGCGGCGAAATCTCCGTTGAAAGCGTCGAGGCCGAGGGCAGCACCTTCCACTTCACGCTCCCGATATACACTGACCTGGACCACGATACCGCCGATGAGCAGAATAGTGAAGATTGAGCCCGGCATGCTCGTCAGACTCAAGAAGCCACACCCCTGCGGCGGCCACGAGTGGGAGATAATGCGTAGCGGCGTTGACATTAAGGCCCGCTGCACCACCTGTGGCCGCATAGTCAATGTGCCCAGGCAGAAATTTCAGCGCCGCATCAAGGAAGTATCGTCCGATTGACCCGTAGGTCCAGCTTGTCCGCCATGTAGCCTTGGCGAATGCGCAAGGCTGACCTCCGGCGTGTGCCTGTTTGCCGCAGTCGCCATACAGTATACTTTCCAAAGACGCGTAGCGCGGCCAGAGCTTCGCAGAGTGTGCGAAGCTCTGGTGAGGACGCGGCCTGCCCTGAGCTTGCCGAAGGGCAGCGTCCTCAGCTTCCAGCCCGCGAATGCCGTTTGTCCATGAAAGCCGTTTTGTCTCCTCCCAAAATACGCCAAACAGGTGCTCTAGACTGACACGCCGTTGAGCTCCTCAAAGGAGTCAATTGATGCCCACCGTACAAAGCAAAGTCCTCATCGCAGCACCCTTGGATCAAGTATATACACTGGCCCGCGACATTGAGCGCTTTCCGGAGTTCATGGCCGATGTCGAAGAGGTGAAGATCCTGGAGCAGACCCCACAGCGCCAGCTCAGCCGCTGGGTCGGGGTGGTCAAGGAGTTCAAGCGCACTATCCAGTGGACTGAAGAGGACTTCTGGGACGACGAAGAGCACACCTGCCGCTTTGAGCAAACCGAGGGCGACTTTTCCGAATACTCCGGCACCTGGGACTTCAAGCAAGCAGACGCCGGCACCGAAGTTGTGCTGGTCCTCACCTACGAATACGACATACCCCTGATTGGCAGCCTCATCAAGGGCCTGCTGCTAAAGAAGATGCAGCAGAACTGCGACAGCATGCTCGCAGCCATCAAAGCCAAAGCTGAGGAGTGACCTCAGCCCACTCAATCGCCTGCTGGAGACAACCGCTGCTTGCTTCGCCGCGGATGGATACACGCATCTACCTGGCGCTTTCCCATGGGCCCAGATCCGGTAGTGACTCGGGCGGGTCGGGCCGCGGCCTTCCTGCGAGGTCCCTCGCCGCCATCAAACGCAGCCGGTGGCTGAGACCGGCAAGCGGCAGCCCCGCACCTAGGCACGGGCTGCCCTCACCAAGCCGGAGGTCGCCGTTTTCCGCATCTCGGAACCCCGGCCCCTCGTTCACATTGCCGCCACCGTCACTGCACCCGTCCGGCAGGCCGCCTTCCACACAGCAGTGAGACATGGTCGGCCGCTGCTCGCCTTCGACAGCAAGACTTGTGCCATTGCCCCACACGACGCAATTGGCTATCACTGCTGCCACATTCGCGCAGGCGATGCCCGTCTCGCCGGCCCCTGTCACCGTGCAGAAAGCCATCTCCACGTCCGAGCAGCCTTCGAGAAGTTCCACGCCCCGAGCACCATCCGCCTGCACTACGACATTGGCGACGAATACCTCCTGCGCCAATAGGACCAGATAGCTCGTACGCACGTTGCAGATCTCCACATCGCGCAGCGGTGTGGGCTTGTCGGGACGGCCCAGCAGCAGGCCACCAGGGAAGTCGCCTGAAACGATGACCTGTTCTACACCGCTGAACAGCTTGACTGGGCAGGCGGCGTAGCAGTTGAGCAGCCGGATGCCGCGCGTGACATTGGTCGCGGTGCGGCTGTAGATATCCCAGGCACTTTTGGCGACATCGGTGACGCGGCAGTTGACAAAATTGATGTTTTCGGTGACCTCGTGCTCATAGCCCCCATGATTGCGAACAGTGAAGCCGTCGCCGCCGGCGTGCTCCACCGAGCAGTTGACCAGCCACACATCCTGGACGCCGTCCTCGATCTCCCATCCGCTGTCACGCGAGCCGGGGAGGCCGCCATCCCGCTCATTGGGCGCTCCGCGCGCATGGCAGTTGATGAAGCTGATGGACGAAGAGCCGCCGGAGCTTCCGCCGCCATCGGCATTGAAGCCGTCGTTGTGCCAGAGCGTCACCAGACAGTCGAGAGCAGTGCACTGGCGGCAGCCCTCGCCGAAAGTCATCGCGACGAACCCGCGCGTGAAGTGACAGTCCTTCACCAGCGCCCTGACCGCGTAGTCACAGTCCAGGCAGCGGGGGTTCTTCGATCCGCTCTGCGCCCAGTAGTTGCCGTCAAGTGTCAAGCCCGCTATGACGAGGTCCTCGACGGGCTTTTCAGCCGTGCCGACGACCTGGATGACATCGGTGATGACCCCGTCTTTTGCATGATCGGCCAACTTCAGCGTCGCGCCGTAGCCGACGATGCGGACGTTGCTGCCCGTGATGGTGATGCTGTCCCGGACAATGTAAGGGGTCTCACTGGGCGGGATGACTACTGTGCCGCCGCCGGCGGCTTCCGCCTTCTCGACGGCTTTCTGAATGACGGGCTGATCGTCGGTGGCGCCGTCACCCTTGGCTCCCAGCTCCGTGACATCCACTACCAGCGATGGTGTGCGGTGCATTTCTGTACCCTCCTCAGCTTTCTGCACGATGATCGTCTGCGCAGACACTATACGTGGGCCGCCAAACCAGGCCCAGCAACTTGCGACGAATAGCCAGATCATTACCCTCGCCGAGATTTTCATCATTCTTCCTCCTCTACTTTGGAGCCTACTTCTAGTTGCCATCCAACAGTTCCGCCACCGTCACCTCGATGGCCTTCTCATTCAACGCCTGCTGCAACTGGGGCGGGCACAGCAGCGAGTTGTTGCGGATTTCGGAGGTGATGATGGCGCTGTCTTTGTAGATCTCACCCCAGCGATCAACGAAGTACTGCCGCTGCTGGCCCGTGTAGCCTAGCGGCGCGATCTCCTGTCTCGCCTCTTCGCCTGGCACCGTGGCCCAGCCGTCCACAATCCGCTGCGCCCAGGCCGACTCCACCTGTTGCAGCTCCGCCGGCTGCTCGTCATACAGGCACGGCAGGATCATCATGGCGTTTTCCATCGTGCCCGTGAATTCGCACTGGTGCAAACTCAGCATCCGGCCCCATTTGCGGCGCTCACGCAGCTCGAATATCCACTGGAACAGACTCGAGCGGTGGTGGCGGTTCGGCTCCACGTACTCGTGCTCAGATATCTGCTCATAGACGATCCCGTAGCGCAGCGGTAGAGGGTCCTCGACCGTGTCATCCCACAGGTCCACGCGCTTCCACATCTTGCCGGTTTCCGGATCAATGCCGCGCATCCACGCCCAGAACTCCTCGTTGGTGTACTGGCTCCCGTCCCAGGCCTCAACCGGTGCCGCTGCGGTACCGGCCGGATTCGCGTCCGGCATGAAGCACAGCACGGTGTTGGCGAGAATCTCATCGCGCGGCAGACCGCTCGGCGTGCCATCCAATTCCTGGCCGGTCAGGAGCTGGCTGGTGAAGTTCATCTGCGCGGCTATCGGTGCCGGCTCGTGGGCGTGGGGCTTGAAGAACATTGCAGCGGGCTTCTGGTCACTTTCCTGCTCGTGGTCGGTCACAGTCAGTGCCCACACGCGGCGCCCGCTGTATTGAGTCTTTGATTCGGCCCTGAGGTATTGCGGGAATTCGTCGGCCCATTTCTCAACTAGCGCATCAACCTCATCCGGACGCGAGATCCATTTGGTCATAAGTCTCACTGCCTCCAGGTA
>JALGTY010000103.1 GCA_029821145.1 Candidatus Zipacnadia bacterium | reverse complement strand
GCCGTGGCTCTGCGCTGCTCGCTACTGCTCAGGCTTCTCCAGATACACCACGCCCGGCAGCTCTGCGAAGTCCTTGTCGCTGGTCACCAGCGTTGCCTCGTAGTGGCGCGCTGTAGCATAGACCACGGCGTCCGCCATCGCCAGGCCGTGCTGCAGGCTGAGATCAGCGGCCTCCAGTGCGAGGTCTTCATCGAACGGCACCATCTCGTAGGCTTTCAACCGAGCCACCGCAACCACAGCCGCCTGCTCCGATCTCTGCCTGCGGATCACCTTATAGACCTCGTACAGCACAATGGTAGGCACTACGATCCGCTCGGCGGCATCCGTCCGCTCGCGGAACTCGGACACAAGCGGGCCCTGAGTAAAGATCTCGATCCAGCCTGAGGTGTCCAGCACCATTAGAACCGGTCTTCCTTCTCGCGGAGGTCGCTGGTGTCAATGCCCTGGACGAATCCCTGCAATTCGTCGAGTTCCAGCACCGGCACCAGGTAGATTATCCCACCCTTGGTAATGACCGACAGCTTCTGGCCGGGCTCGATGCGCATGCGTTCGCGGATTTCCTTGGGTATTACGACCTGGTACTTGCTTGATACGGTTGTCTGGGCCATTTCAGTGCTCCGTAATACGATATGTCGTTCGATATGGATATTATCTTACTAACTGCCCACCGTGTCAAGATGTTGTAGGGCGCGGACCTGGCGCAGGCCCTGCCGTGTGCGCCCTGAGCTTGTCGAAGGGAGCTTGCCGAAGAGTGCCGCGCCGAAGCTATTCAGCCAGCTCATCTTTGCGGCAGCCCGTTATCAGGTAACTGACCCGCACCTCGTCGCCCTGGCTGTGCGCTGCTCCGAGGTCTATGTTCAGAACACCGTTGGTCTGGACTTCAGAATACCACTTGAGTTCCTGGTCCTCGCCGAACGATATCTTCACCGGCTCGTCGAATTTGATCAGACAGCCCTCGCCGCTTTCTGCCCCGGTCCATACGCCGGCGCAGGCTGCTTCCGAGCCGATGACCTGCAGCTCGAAGCCGGGCTTGTTCTTCAATATCGGGATTTGCTCGAAGAGGCCTTCTACGGCGACATCCTCATCGAAAGTGACTGTCAATTCCTCTTTGATACCTTCAGCCAGGAAGTTGTGCTTGCGCACCATACTAATCGGCAAGTCGAACATCTTCGAGATAACTGTCAGGGCACCGGCCTCTTCGTCCCACTCGTGCGTCACGCTCCAATAGTCGGGCCAGGAGACCTTGCCATCGCCGAGCTCGGCCAGCACCTGGTGATTCATGTAGGCGGTGTAGTTCATGGAGACGATGGCGCTGCCGTAGTCCGGCGTCCAGAACAGCGACAGTCCGCCGCCGGAGCGCGGCCAATACTGCTTCGGCTTGAAGCTGATGCGTGATTTGACCCACTCGTAGGCGGTATGCCCGGTATATATCAGCGCATAATACGCGGGCCGGCGGATGGCGAAGAACTCGTCGTTGAAGTTCTTTGTGAAATTGTCCTCGCGCATCACCGGCAACACGCCGCTCTTGTCAACGCTCTTCGGATAGCTGAGCCAGCGCAGGTAAGCGCCGGTGTATATCGCACCTGCAGCTCCACCCATGAGATGTCCCGAATCGTACGGCGCTTGGTCGTAAACGCGGTTCACGGCGCTGCTTACGGAGGCTGCGGCCTGGGCGATATTCGCTTCATCGGTCGGGTCGGCGTTGTGTCGCCACAGACCGGCCTCGGGCAATGCTCCTGCCATCATCGTTAGCCCGGCGCCGTACTGCGGATGTTGCCAGCCGTACTGGGTGCGGTGCGCGAAGTTGCTGGCACCCCAGACATAGCCGTCGGGCTCGGGCGCGACAGTGTGGTTGAAGAATTCGTAGATAATGCGCAGGCCCTCTTTGGCCGCCTCGTCGCCGCTCCAGGCATAGTACTGGGCAATCCCCGAGCAGGTCAGGCCCTGGTATGTAGTGTCCGGGCCATAGGCCTCCTGCTGATAGCCGGTCTTCATGAAGGGATTCAGTTCCGGATCGCACATCATCACACAGTAATCGTGTGCGAGCCTGTCGTAATCGGCCTCCGCCTCCCCGACGACATGCAGGGCGTAGTGCGCCACGAGCCAGTGCGCGGACTGGTTCTCGCACGATACCCGGTGAAACGGGTAGCGATCTATCGGATGCCGATACGCCTCAGTCCAGAGCGCTCGCAGCTCGGGCGAGAGGTCCTTCGCGCACAACCCGTAGGGGAAGGCGTAATTCTGGTTCATCGGAAAGCCGGTCGAGCTGGCGTATGGGTCCATGTCGGATGCGGCGGCGTTCTTGAGCGTGTCATCCTCGTGAATGCGCAAGAGGTCGGCAAATGCGGCCAACATGCAGCGGTTGCGCACTTTTTCGTCTCCACCGAAGGGATTGACGCGGCCGGGCACAGCATAAGCTGCTGCAAGGTTATTCGGCAAGCCGGTAGAGCTGAGCGCATAATCCGGAAACGACGACCATTGATCCCAGCGGACGCCCTTTTCCTCGTACTTCTTCCATCTGTGCAGCGAGCCGAACCAGATGCTGTCACGGTCGAGGTTCTGGCTTTGCAGCGTGAACCGCGCATGGTACAGCGCACCGTAGTTCCCGAACAGGCCGGCGTTGCGCACCGGCTCCTTCAGCAGCTCATCCAGCAGCGGCGCGAAGGATCTGTCGGCCTCACATTCCAGGTCAGCGGGGGAGAGCTGGCGCATCTGCTTGAAGACTTCCTTCTGGAACTTGTGCCACACCTGGGTGCCGTCGGCAAGGAATTCAACGCTGCCACGGATGTTGCGGGCGGTGGTCTCGTCCGGGCACAGAATGGTCGGCACCCCGCAGGAGCGCAGAAATGCGGTGCCGCCCATGTGCAGGCTGACATTCCACAGAGACGGTGTCTTGCCGACGATGATCTCACCTTTGCCCTTGGGATGCTCAAGGTGCAGGAGTTCGTTGCCATCCTCGGTGACGGTCAAGGTAGTATCGGCGTAGGCCGACACCTGCCATTTCTCGGAATTGGGCGGGACGTAGATGTACGCATCGGAGAACTGCTCAGGGGTGGTGGCCCACAGGAGCGTGCGCATCGGCATGACGCCGAAGGAGACCTCCGGCTCGGTGGTCACATCGAACGTGAAGCCGCCGGATAGAGCCAGGCGCAGTTGGTAGATGCCCGGTTTGCCGTCGGCGACGGAGAAGTCCCAGGACTTGTCTATGACGCCCTCGGCGGGGAACCACTGGTAGTCCCAGGCGATGTAATGCTCGTCTGCGTCCAGGAAGCGCACCAGTGCCTTGCGCAGCTTGCCTGTGTCGGTGTTCGAGTCGAGTTGCAGCGTGACCTTCAGCGGCCCGCCGTGGTGTACGAAGTACAGCGCCGTCGCGTCGCACTTGAACGGCCCGTCAAAGCGCTTCGGCGGCGCTTCCGTGAGTGTGAAAGCGTCCCACTCGGCGACATCAACCGCCGCTGTCGAGATCGTCGCCGCCAGGAATATGAGTACGAAAACACACCAGATAACCTTGCGCATATCCACTCGCCTCCTCGTTCTCGGAACAGCTTTCTGATGGACAAATGCATCGTTAGTTGTGCGACCGTGTCGGCGTGTAAACCGGCAGCTCTTCAGCCTCGCGGAGCTGTTGCGCCGCATAGGCAGCGATCTCGGCATCCGATGAGCCGGCATAGTAGCGCAAGAGATCCAAAGCGCCGGGCGACCCCGTCCACCTGAGACGCCGTAATGCTGCCGGCAACCATTTGTAATGCACCTGGTCGAGATACGCAGTGGCCACCTCATGACTAACACAGGCCAGCATGTGCACAGACTGATTGTCCAGTTGCCTGAAGATATTATTGTCCTGCCACAAGTGTTGCAGCCAAGACGGCACCTGGGCCCGCATCCTCGGATTGGCACGGGTAATTAAGAATTCACAAGCCTGCTCCAACAGTGTGGGCTCCGCCGGCTGGATGGTGACTGGCGAAGTATCCTTGGCGATGAGAGGCCACAGATGAGGGCTTCGCCAGTTGTCGTGCCCAAGCGCCAGCGCCAACCAATCCACCAAGTATGCCTCAACCATGTACGTCCCCGGAGCGCGGAAGTGATGATGGTGGTTCAGAATCCAAAATGCCGTGTACTTCCCGCCGGCCTCGATGGTGGGGAGGCCAGATAGCCTGTCCGCGAAAGCCCGAATAGTGTGCTGACTTAGCCGCCTGCCCTGGTCGTCATATACCAGTAGTCGGATTGCTGGTATGGCGTGGCTACCAGTCCAAAGCCTGACCGAATGGTCGAGCTTGTTCTTCACCCTCACTACAGCGAGCAACGGCGCATTGGCCATCGGCACTTGGGTGATGGCCACCAGTTCCAACGATAATTCGACATCCCCAGCTTTCACAGAAGGAGGTCTAGCCGCGCCATCGGCCGCTTGGCACGCGGACGCTACAAGCAGCAACAGTGACCAGAGCATCACTGGTTGTGTAAGTTTGCTCTTTCTCTGGGACACAGAGATCACCTACCGGTACGACTTGCTGTTCTGTTTTTGGTTCCGGCTCTGGACCGTCGAACTCTCCCAGTGGGAAACATCAAGCCGCGTGGTGCGTTTACCCTCGCGCCAGATCACCGCATCACCGCGTTGAACGTTGCTTGTTCGACTGTTGTGCTGGCTTCAAGTATTGTCGTCGTATCCATTGCGCTGGAAGGAGGTCTGCAACGGCTCCTTTGGCGGGCCATCCCGACACACTCTACTCGCTGACGCGGGCTATTGCGTCCTGCAGGCGTGAGATGAAGCGGTCGGCGCCCGGAGCGCGGAAGATGGTGGTATAGTCGGTCAGTACGACGCGTGGCACACCGGCCTCGTGGGCGCTGAGCAGGTTCTCCACTACCCGGTCCTGGGGCCGCGGTGAGGCGGCTATCCAGATATGGCAGGGCTTGTTGGTGGTTTTCTGGCCCCGGGAGGCGAGGCTATACAGCTCCTTGATTGCCTGAGCCGGTTCGGCTTCCCGTTCCTGCCACGGCACGTACAGGGCCAAGCCGTCCACAGCGGAACATTCGATTAACTGGCTCCAGTCGGCAGTGCCGGTGTTATCCTGAGTGGTGTCGAGCGTGGGGCTGGGCATGACGAGCGAGTACAGGCGAGGGTCAACGGCCTGCACTGCAGCGGCCGCGGCCAGCACGAACATGACTATGCTGAAGCGGCGGAAGGTGCGGACATGTTCATTGAGATCCCGGGGCATCTGGTAGTTTTCAGCCGCGTAGAAGAGTCGCTGGCAGTACTCACATCGGCAGGCCCAGGTGCCTCGGGAGTAGTAGAAGCTGGGCTCGTCCCACAAGAAGCCATGCGCCTCAAGCATCCAGGCCGTTGTGCGCATCTGCGAGGCAAACCATTCCAGGAATCCGGGGTTATTGGGACACGCCTTGTGGCAGCGCCGGCCCCGGCTGTCTATCTGCAATTGCTCGCGGTGGGTGTCAACGTAGAGACTGTCAATAGCCGGGTCCGGGTCAACGACCTTCCCGTAGCCCCACGGCACGATGCACACTTCGAAACCGGCACTGGCGGCGGACCTGACGAATGCAGCCATCTCCTCGGCGTGCCAGCGCATCTCGTTTTCGTAGCAGCCGACGAACAGCGACCCTATCCCGATGTCGTGGAGCATATCAATGTCCACACGCTCGAGCTCTTCCACGCCGCCAGCGATGCAGATGCCGACATCCATGAAAAACCGGTGCCTCCCGTGCTACGGCATTGTTGCCATGTGTACAGCTATTGTGGCTTGCGGCCCACGACGACAAAGGATGTGCCTATCGGCAAGTTGATGTAGCGTGTCAGCCACATCTCTGACTTCAACAGCGCAATCAGAGCGTTATTCAACAGCGGTGGCAGTATTCTCAAATCGGTTTTCGGCTCGTCCGGCTGTTTGGTGCGGAGCCGCTGTAACATGCGAAAGGTGAATATCATGGGAAACACAAAACTGACTGCAGAAGAGAACTTCTCTATTCGATAGCCGGCTTCCTGTAATTTGCCGATAATTTCCCTGCGCGTGTAGCGGCGCAGATGCGCCAGCGCCTCATCGTGTTCGCTCCACAGGTAAGGATGTGCGGGCACGGTCATTACCAGGACCCCACCAGGGCGCAGAGCGCGGTAGGTCTCATTCAGGGCCGCACTGTCATCAGGAACATGCTCCAGCACGTCGCAACTTGTGACGACATCGAAAGAATTGTCTGCGTAGCTCAACTGCTGCACACGGCTGCAGACTAGATTGTTGAAGCTGCGCTTGCGGCAGTATTCAAGCGCGGCCCAGGCGGCATCGCAACCGTGAACCTCGCCCAGCTCGGCGACGGCTTTCATGGTGCCGCCGGTACCGCAGCCGGCATCGAGGATGCGCAGGTCGGCGCCGTTGTCAGAGCGCACGGCGTAGGCGTCTATGAGTTGCCGGACGAGTCGTCGCCGGCCCACAAACCACCAATAGGTGTCTTCGAGGCGGTACAACTCATCGAACTCCCTAAGCTGCATCTGGCGGACGGGGTCGGCGTCTGTTGTGTCCATTACTCCAATTAGGGCCCTTCTTATCGAACTTATGTTTGCAATTCTCTGCCTGCTATGCTATAGTACAGGTGTTCGCAGCAGCGAGCTTCAGGATGGAGGGTGATACCAATGGTCAAAAAAGCGCTTACACCCCGCCGCCAGCAGATCTTGCATTTCATAATACAGCATATTCGGGAGAACGGCTACCCGCCGACGGTGCGGGAAATCGGCCAGGATGTTGGCCTGTCTTCCAGCTCCTCAGTGCACTTCCACCTCAAGGCTCTGGAAGAGGCCGGCCACCTGCAGCGCGACGGTTCGCTGACGCGCGCGATCCGACCCAGTGCACCGACCCGAGAGGCGCCCGAGGTGCGCCCGGCAGGTCGCCACATCCCGCTGGTCGGACGGGTGGCTGCCGGTGAGCCCATACTTGCCACCGAAAACATCGAAGAAATGCTGCCCATGCCTGATAATCTGTTTACGGGCAAAGACCTTTTCATGCTTGAAGTAAAAGGCAATAGCATGATCAACACCGGCATTCTGGACGGCGATTATGTGATCGTACGCTGTCAGGACACCGCCGACAACGGCGATATCATAGTCGCGTTGCTTGAGGACGAAGCAACCGTAAAAAGATTCTACAAGCATTCCGACCACATCGAGCTGCGGCCGGAGAACGATCAGATGCAACCGATCCAGGTCTCCGATGTGCAAATCGTCGGCCGTGTCTGCGGCGTCTTGCGCCGGCTAGCCTGATTGTCAATCATCGCTTGTCTCTGGCCCACGCCTGCAGAGCACGATTAGGGTTGCGTCGTCGTTGTAGCGGGCGACAGAGAATGCCTCGTGGGCGGTGATGATGCTCTGGGCGATCGTCGCGGCGTCCTCATCTATCGCCGCTTCGACAGCCTGCAGAACCCCCGACGTGCCGAATTGTTCTCCATTATTGTTTCGGACTTCCGAGATGCCGTCCGTATAGAAGACCGCGATGTCCCCACGTTCCAGGTGCTCGGTCACCATATTGTAATCGGGATCTTCAATGGCTCCGATGAGAATGCCTCCGGAACTTAACTCCACGAGGTTTTCGACATCCCCTCCGCGGATCAGCAAAGGAGGAAGATGGCCGCAGTTGACGAACTCAATCTTACCGGTGGCAATCTCGATGGTGGCGATGAACAGGGCCGCATAGCTGTCAGGCTGCAGGGCCGGGTAGATACCTCGGTTGATACGCACCGCCATCTGCGCAGGGGAGAGGCCTTCGTGGACGGCGGCGATGAGGTGGGAATTGAGCGCCGACAGATGCACCAGGCCATAGACGCTCTTGCCGGCCATGTCAGCCAGGACTACCAGCAACCGCCCTTCGTCCAACATGCGGATGCTGTAAAGATCGCCGCCAACATAGCGCGCGGGCCGGAACGAAATAGAGATGTCCAGTTCGCCGACCTCGGGGATGTGGTCGGGGAGCATCGCCGACTGCAGCCGGCGAGCCAGTCGCAGCTCATGATCTATTTCGATATTGAGTGCGCGTTCGGCGTCACGGGCCCGGACCAGATAACCGCTTATGAATGCCACCAGCAGTAGCAGCGGCACGCGGGCGAAGGATAACTCAGCGGCCAGTACCCAGCAGTCGTAGCCGGTGGTGATGCGTTCAACTGCGAAGCTCAACACGATGGCCAACACCGCAGTGATGATGGCGCCGCCACGGCGGTACCAGATAGCGCCTGTGATCACTACGACATAGTAGATTTGAGAAAGATCGCGCCAGCTTTCTGAGAATGTCAGTGTGATCGCGGTGACCAACATCAGGTCAATAAGTAGAGCGACTGGCCGGTAGGGATGCATGCTGTAGTTGGCGAAAAACAACGTGGCCAGCAGGAACGTGAATAGTATGCCGATTATCAGCATCGCCTGCATGAATGGGGGAGCGTTGAGCAGCCCCCGGGTATCAGGAGGGACCACGAGAAGTGCAATGATGACCGCTGCCCGTATAAGCGCCACAATGATGTCGGTATCTTCGACCCGTTCTCGTGCCTCAAGTGGACGCCCAAAGTCTGATGACAAGAAGTTCACCTCCTTGTACGTGGGTTTGCGGAATAGGCCGGCCCTGTCCCTGGGACATATTCGACGCGGAGTCTGCATGCACCTGCCGCATGTCGCCGACCGCGCGGCGGCATTGGGCTAAGACCATGACACATGATGACAATGCTGGGCATGATAAGTACCTCAACCTCCGCCGTCGGATGGTGGAAGAGCAGCTCATCCGCCGTGGCATCAAAGATCCGCGAGTGCTGGCGGCGATGGTTGAGGTGCCCAGGCATGAATTCATGCCCCCTGATCGGCGTGCCGACGCGCACTACGACGGCGCGGTGCCGATAGGTGAGGGGCAGACCATCTCTCAGCCGTACATGGTAGCACTGATGGTGGAACTATTGGAAGTGACGCCGACCGACAAAGTGCTTGAGGTAGGGGCCGGTTCGGGTTACCAGGCGGCGGTACTCGGCCAACTGGGCGCCGAGGTCTATGCAATCGAGCTGATACCGACTTTGGCCAGTCGGGCAGAGGCGACGCTGCAGCGACTCGGCTATGAGAATGTGCACGTAGTTGTAGGTGACGGCAGCAAAGGCTATGCCAAAGCAGCGCCCTACGATTGCATCATCGTGGCCGCCGCTGCTCCTGACATATCGCCGGCGTGGGTGGAGCAGCTCAACGCAGGCGGGCGGATAGTAGCACCCGTAGGCAGCCTGCACAGCCAGGTCTGTACGGTGGCACAGAAGCGAGACGACAGCCTTCACACCGTGCACAGCATCGGCTGTGTATTCGTGCCCCTGCGAGGGCAATACGGCTGGGACGCATAGAGATAACGCGCCGACCGACAAGGACTCTGTACCTGTTCGGAAGAAAGATTAGAGCTATTCGGCATTATTTACAAAACCCGTAGCTCGGCCTGACCTGCGCCTCGCGCAGGTCAGGTGAGAACGCGGGGGCACCCACGCCAGAGGCGTGGGTCAGCGTTCTCAGCTTCCAGCCCGAGGTCGTTGGGCTGATTACAGTGTGTCATTTTGCGGCACTTAGCAAGAATCGCTCTACGTGCCCATAGACGGCCTGTCTGTCCAGTATTGGCAAGTGTCCCATTTGATTGAGGAATAATCCAGGCTAGTTCGTTCGTTTAGGCGGGGCCGAGTGAATAGACGATGAGCGCTTTTCCCTACGATGCGCACATTCATAGTAATGTTTCCGAGGGGCGGGACAGCCTGCACGAGATGATCCGCGCAGTCGAGGCCGCCCAACTACAACTGGCGGTGGTCGCCGATAGCTACGAGCTTGCCGGCGACGATCTGCGCGACCGCGTCAGGGATATTGTGAAGGCCGATGCCACCACCTGCGCGATCATCGTCCCTGCGATCGATACAGCGATACTTGACTCGGCAGGCACCATCGCATTGAGCAGGGAACTGGCAAGTCTGGCGCCGGTGGTCTATGCTCACTTCGGCGGTCGCACGCACGGTATCGCCCATGACCCACCGGCCAGCAAACACCGCTATCTGGGAAACATCTTTCAGGCTCTGCTGGGTGCGGTGAACGATCCGGTGATTACCGCGCTGGCACGCCCGTTCAACATCGGCCAGTTTCCCGCACCGATGGCGCCTTCGCAACTGCCGCGTTCCGGGCTGGATGAGCTGGCCGCGGCGATGTTTGAGTCTGAGGTCGCCTTTGAAATCACCAACCAGATGCATTGGTGGTTTCCGGAACTGTCGGTAGATGAATTCACCAGGGACTATGCCGCCCTGCTGTCGGTATTCTCCGCGCGCAACGTGAAGTTCCTCGTCAGCAGTGATGCACGTTCCGCA
>JALGTY010000569.1 GCA_029821145.1 Candidatus Zipacnadia bacterium | reverse complement strand
CCGCTTGAGGACCTTGCCCATGGTGTTGCGGGGCAGTTCCTCCACGAATACGACGCGATCGGGCCGTTGATAGTCCACCAATCGCTCGGCTGCGTAGGCCCTGATCGTTGCCTCATCCGCTTCAGGGTCTTCTCTGACCACAACTGCAACCATACATTCGCCTCTGCGATCATCCGGCACGCCGATGACAGCCGACTCGCGCACTGCCGGGCAGGAGTTCAGCACGCGCTCCACCACCGGCGGATAGACGTTGAAGCCGCTGACGATTATGAGGTCGGTCTCGCGACCTCGCAAGCCCAGGAATCCGTCTTCATCCAGTTCTCCCAGGTCGCCGGTTTCGAACCAGCCATCCGCCGCGAATGGGTCCGGCATATTCCAGTAGCGGTCAAACAGATTCGGCCCCCGCACCCAAACCTGCCCGACCTCGTCCACGTCCGCCGCTTGTCCGGCCTTATTCCTCACGACCAGCTCGATACCGGGCAGAGGGAGGCCGACTGAGCCCTGCTTGTGAGGCCCAGCGAGCGGCAAGCTGGTGTTCACGTGGGTTTCGGTCATTCCGTAGCGGTTGATGATCGGCTGGCCGACGATCTCCTCCAGTTCGGGCAGTACCTCAGGCCGGATAGGTGCCGAGCCGCAGGTAATCAGGCGCAGGTCTTGCCACTGACGAGCATAGTCGCGGAATTCCGGCCGCTTCATGAAAGCATAGTGGAACGGTGGAATTCCGTAGAAGACCGTCGCCTCCCGCATCTTTTTCATCGTCTCGCGAGGGTGGAAGCGATCTTCGAGCATTATCTCGCAGCCGGACACCAAGGCTGTATGGCACGCAAAAGACAGGCCGTGTATGTGGTATAGTGGCAGGCAATTCAGCAGTCTATCGTCTGGTGTGAATTGCCAGCACCGGGCAATTGCGGCCACCGCAGCCAGTAGATTGCCATGAGTGTGAATTGCACCCTTGGGCTGGCCGGTAGTACCCGAGGAATAAAGCATCAGAGCGTCGTCAGCGGCTCGAAACGACGGCTCAGCCAGGGGCACACCGTCTTGCTGCGCCAGCCCGGCCGCGTCCACCACTTGACAGGCTGCCGATTGCTGCTCGATCAGCTCCGCGAGCAGCCCGGCCGCAGCACCGTCAGCAATTGCCAAACGGGGTGTCGCGTCAGACAGGAAATACCCAAGCTCGTGCACGGTGAAGCTGGGATTCAGCGGAACCGACACCCCGCCGCCAAGAATGGTCGCCAGATGGGACATCAACAGCACCAGCTTCTCCTCGCACACCACCAGCACCCGGTCGCCCTTCTGAAGGCCGCACTCCTGCAAGCTCCTGGCGATTACCAACACGCGGCGCATCAGTCGCTCATAGGACCAGACTTCACCCCTATGGCGCAAGGCCGGGTGTGCAGCGCGTTGTGTGGCGACCTCTAATAAGCGATTTCCAAATGGCACAGGTTCAGACATCAGTCAAGCCAACTCCTTGCGGTCGGCACTCGGAGTGTCTCTGGCAGCGTATGCTCAGGATTGGCTTCACCAAGCACGCTACCTTTCCCTTCTCCGAACGAGAACTTGCTGAATCTTGCACAATTCCAAGCGGATCTGTGATGGCTTGCGATGGGGCTGTGACAGTGCCTGGGCCGGATAGGGAACCCGAATTTCGCTGCGCGAAATCCACCCTATTTGGCCCCTCCGAACGACTCTGCGGCAGTGGAGTCGGGCAGGATGCCCGACCCACGGGATGAATGAGAGGCATTCACAGGCTGGGCTTCGACAGGCTGGGCTTCGACAAGCTCAGGGCGGATACGGCAGCCCCTACGGGAAAGCCCCGCCTTCGCTAAAGCTATGGCGGGCAAGCTTGTGCCACGCGTTTTGTGAATTACCCAAGCTGTACTCGCCCAAGGTGTGACATCGGGTTGGCAGGAATACTCCAACAGGAGGAGAAGGGGCTTGGCAGATTGACATCACGCCATTCAGGAGCGATATAAATGCGTCAAGAAATGTGCATCGGCGGCATGGTATGGAGCGTGGGGGATCTGTACGGTCTCCACGAGCAGATTGCCTGGTTCGCGCAACGCGGCTTCGGCGGCGTTGACTTTCACACCCAACCGAGCTTCACAGGCCAGTGGGCGAACTTCGATGTGCGTGAGGCCTCCGGCGATGACCGCCGCGCGCTCAAAGAAGCTCTCGCGCCTTTTCAGGAGGTCAGCATCCACGGGGAATCTTTCACCTACGACATCATTTTCGACAGCCCCAACGAGTTAGTCCGGCA
>JALGTY010000568.1 GCA_029821145.1 Candidatus Zipacnadia bacterium | reverse complement strand
TGGTGGTCTGATCTGGGATGAAACGTATGAGTGTATGCCCCGCACAGAGATTCAGCAGCTTCAGTTGGAACGTTTGCAGGCGACAGTCAACCGAGCTGCGCGTAACGTTGCCTTCTACGAGAAAGAATTTGAAGACCTGGGCATTTACCCGGAAGACATTCAGACGCTGGAGGACCTCCAACACCTGCCACTGACTCAAAAGGAGGACCTGCGCGATAGCTATCCCTACGGGATGTTTGCCGTCCCTCTGCGTGAGGTCGTCCGCATCCACCAATCTTCGGGGACGACCGGCCGACCTACCGTAGTCGGCTATACCGCCAATGACCTGCGCCACTGGACCGACCTGGTCGCCCGCAATCTGACCGCTGGCGGAGTCACCAAGGACGATGTGGTCCAGATATTCTTCGGCTACGGTGTATTCACCGGTGGCTTCGGCTTCCATCACGGTGCTGAAGCCATCGGCGCCTCGGTTATACCGGTCTCGCACGGGGATACTCGCCAGCAGGTGGAAGTGATGCGCGACTACCGCACCACGGTAATGATCGGCACTCCCTACTATGCTCTGCGCATTGCGGCGGCTGCCGCTGAGATGGGGGTAGACCCGCACTCGCTGTCACTGCGCATCGGGCTGTTTGGTGGAGAGGTCTGGGATGAGAGTGTCAGGCAGCAGATAGAAGATGAACTGCTCATTGAGGCTTTCGACGCGTATGGCCTGTCCGAGATCGGAGGGCCTGGCGTCTCCTATGAGTGCGAGGTCCGTGAGGGTCTCCACATCGCCGAAGACCAGTATCTGGTGGAAATCATTGACCCGGATAGCGGCGAGGTCCTGCCCCCCGGCGAGGAGGGCGAGCTCGTCTTCACCACACTCAATAGAGAAGCAATGCCGCTGCTGCGCTACTGCTCGGGAGATATCGGCCGGCTGAACATTGAGCCGTGCGCGTGCGGCCGCACTCTGGCCCGTATGAGCCGTATAGCTCACCACGCCGACGATCGGCTGGTCGTCCGCGGCATCAACATCTTCCCCGATCAGGTGGAGCAGGTTCTTACCGAAATACCCGGTATAGGCAACCAGTTCCAACTCGTGCTGGACCGTACCACCGCCCTGGATCATCTGGAGCTTCATATCGAAGTTGGCGCCGATTCAACCCCCGACAGTGTCAGCGACCTGATAACCACCGAGCAGCAGGTTAAAGAGTGCATCCAGAACCTGCTGGGGATGACTGTCGCGGTGAAACTGCTCCAACCCGGCTCGCTCGACCTCAACGAGGGACGCACCCGCATCATTGAAGCTGCCCCGGAGCACTGAGCAATACCTGGATTGATTAGCGAGGAGCGAAGGCTATGACCGGTGCGTTAATCTTCGATGTTGACGGCGTCATCGCCGAGACCGAAGTGCTCAACGCCCGCGCCAGCGTACTGATGTTCCAGCAGCTCTACGGGGTGGATGTTCAGCCCGAAGATTTTCGCCCCTTTGTCGGCACCGGCGATGAGCGCTATGTGGAGGGAGTCGCCGAGAAGTACGGGGTCAATATTGACACCGGGGCCGCCGTTCAGCGCCGCGCCGAGAATTTCTTCAAACTGTTGGCAGACCAGCCCCTCCCCGCTGCGCCCGGCATAATGGAGCTGGTCATCGCCGCCCGCGACGACCCAGAACTGAAGCTGGCCATCGCCACCTCCGGCAATAAGGACAAGCAGTTCCCCGTCATTGAGGGCACCGGCCTGATCACCGGCGATGATGTCACCCACAAGAAGCCCCACCCCGAGATTTACCTGGTCACCGCCGAGAAGCTGGGCCTGCCCCCAGAAAGATGCGTGGTATTGGAGGATGCCCCGGCGGGTGTGGAGGCAGCCCGGTCGGCGGGAATGCACTGCATTGCGGTGCCCTCCAGCGTAGACGCCGCCCAGCTCGCCGCTGCCGACCTGGTGGTAGACTCGCTGGCAGAGGTCAGTATGGAGTCGGTGCGGAAGATGCTCACAGGCAAATCGGGAGGTGGTGAGGACAGATGAACACGCTTACAGACACTGACGAGGACAGGGGCAAGCCGTCCCCGTGGCCCGTCTACGTGATGAGTGGTATAATCGGCCTGTTCAGCCTACCATTCTTAAGCTGGATGTGGTTTGTCCCAATGATGGCACAAATGCCCACGGAGGCGGTTCAG
>JALGTY010000567.1 GCA_029821145.1 Candidatus Zipacnadia bacterium | reverse complement strand
AGCTTGCAGCCGGCTTCGCCGGTTTCGCCGGCAACGAGCTCTTCAATTTCTGCGATGGATCTGTGGCCGTCGGCCCAGAACTCGGCGTACGTTGCCACATTAGCGGTCACGCCGATGCGCCGGCATAGGGCATGCCATTGCTCGCGGTCGGCCAGCGGGATGAGCGTCTCTCGCGCCGGGCCGGTGACGAGGCGCTCGGGAATCAGCCGGGCCGCCTGCTGCTTGTATCTGCTGCGAGACGGAGCAGGCTTGCGAGCGGGGCGCTACTGTGCCCAGCTCTTCATTGCGGTGCGTCAAGTGCTGCGCAAAGGCCTGCTCGCCCTCGGAGACCAGGCGCTTCAGCCCGTCCAGCGCCACCGCATAGCGCAACTGCACGTATCTGAGTTGGCGCCACAGATCAGCCGCGCTTGGGCTACTTTCATCATGCTGTTTGGCACAAGCCTCCGACACGAAATCATTGGCTCGGTCAACCATTTCATGCTGAGCTCGGCTGAAAACCTGCTCCGCGAGCCAGCGTGCCTCGGCCTCGCCGGCATTGGCGATGAAACAGGCATACGTAGCGGCGGCCTTGCCAGCCCACGCCAGCTTGTCCGGATCAATCTTGTCGGGTGTGTCTGTGGAGCTATGATAGTGGGTGTAGGGGCACTCGATCAGCGCCGGGCACGGGACGCCTATGGTAGGATCGGCGATTATGTTGTCGGCGCCGCCGAAGGGCTTGCGACGCCAGTTGACCAGCACTGAATCGTGGTCACTCAGATGCTGCATTATGCCGGCCAGCAGGATGTCTGTATAGCAGCCGGCGGCATGGGGATCTGACCATATGTCGAGCGGTGCGTGGTTGAGCGACTCGCGGCCACCGACGCAATCCATGGTCAGGGCGGCGACGGCGCTATCAAATATGTCCGGCCGCTGCACAACTGCCGCCATGGTGCCCATGCACTCGTAGGAAAAAACCATGCGAATGCCGCGTTTGGGTCGCGGTAGCTTGGCGGCATCTAGCAATTGGCGCAGTGTGCGCAGAATCTCGATGGACAGGCCGGTGCCGCTGGCATTGTCTATAGCGCCATACTCGTGCAGGTGGCCGTTGAAGATGACATACTCGTCAGTCTCACCAGGTATCCAGCCGGTCACTACCTCCAGCGTGCCATCATAGAGCCGCGCGTCAACCTCTGCATGAACGCGCACCGTGCCTTCACCGGCGATAAGCTCGCGCAGCCAATGGCCCTGCCTGGGCGAGAGCATAAAGCCCCAGCACTCGCTGTCGCCCTTGCGCATGCCCCAGCCGCCGCCGCTGTGATCCGACATGAAGCGCACCCAGGCCAGCGTGTCGGGCAATTCCATCGCCGGGCGCATCGGATATTCAGGCAACTCGTCCGATATGATGCCGACCGCCCCGTGTTTTATTGCCTCGACCTTCACCTCGCGCGGCGACAGGCGTGTGAAGATGACCTTCCCGGCCACGTCAACCTTCTTGTAGTCCTGCGCCTGCGAGCCGCCGTCCATCATCACGATTTCGGCCGTGGTGCCGCCGGGAGGCGTGGCTTTGCTGTGCACGACGAGCGAACATGGCTCATGGGTGTAGCGGCACAGCTCAATCTCGCCGCGCTCCTCATTTCCAAGCAGTGTAAGCGTAGCCTCTTTGGCGTCCCATGCGCGGGGCATGACGAAGTCGCCGAAGACGCTCTCCCCGTCGGCCGGAATGGGGAACAACTCGGCCTCCAGGCCGTACTGCTTCATCTTCTCATAGCAGTAGCGGCTGGCCTCACGGTGGCGGTCGAATGAGGACCAGCGGTCGAGGTCGTGAATGTGAGCCACGATATCCAGAGCGTTTTCGCCGGACAGCAGCGGCTCTATGGTCTTGAGAGTCGGCTTGAACATACCAGGTCATCTCCCGCAGCGTAGCTTATCGGGCTTTCACTGGAATCCATTAGCGTCTCGCCTCATATACGTAGTTCGCAAATGTCTTCGCTGTGCAGGCGGACGGTGCGGCTGTCCACGAATTCCGCTCCGGCATCGAGGTGGCCCTGGATGCTCACGCCCTCCAGGACCCGTATCTCCTGAGTATAGGGGCCGGCGAAGAAATACGGTTCGATCTGGCCGGTGCGCTCGCAGGCCACGCGGGCC
>JALGTY010000566.1 GCA_029821145.1 Candidatus Zipacnadia bacterium | reverse complement strand
TGAGGAGGTAGTAGAATGAGTAGAGGTAAAGGTTTTACGCTTATCGAGTTGTTGGTGGTGATCGCGATAATCGCGATCCTGGCGGCGATACTTTTCCCGGTATTCGCCCGTGCTCGCGAGAAGGCCAGAACAGCCTCATGTCTCAACAACGTCAAGCAGATCACCCTCGGCATCATGATGTACGTTCAGGACTATGACGAGACATATCCTGCGGGGTACAATTATGCGGACACATCAATACCGGGAGCCGCGCATACCTGGGTGCCTGCGGTCATGCCCTACATCAAGAACGACCAGGTCATGAAATGCCCGTCAGGCAGAAAGGGCCAGGACTACGGCGTCAACGAGCAGGTGTGCCGGATGTCAGCAACGGCACGAAGAAGGCTGGGCGAGGTGAAAAGACCCGCCGAAGTCTTTCTCGTGATGGACTCGGGGACGTACCACTGCAGTCCAACTAGGACGGAATATATCTATTACTACATCCCGGGCACGGCATGTGGCCGCGACCCGGCGGACTACGACTTCAGAGGGAGTCAGTCGGCAATTGACGACTGGGTGATGGGCCGGCATAACGTGGGCCTCAACATCGGCTACTGCGATGGACATTCCAAATGGCGCGGAGCCTGCACTGTGCTCGGCGATAGCGACGCCTGGGATCCTCTCGCCGACTGACCGCTTGGACCGGCTCGACCAACTCAGGGAGTTGGGGACAGTCCCTAAAGGGACAGTCCCCCCCTGTAGCGCCAGCTATATTGCTGGCGCTTTTTATCTGCCGCTGTCTATGCGTAGCTCTCGTTGGCGGCTGTGCTGCACGGCGCTCTGGATCTGCGCGAGCTCCTGCCGGCGCTTGCCGCTCATCCTGCCGGCCGCGCCCTGCACGGCCGTATCGGCCATCGAAAGCGCGGACAGATTGTCCAATGGGGATGAGGTGGTCGAGAGAGGGTTAGAGGCAGGCGGCTCCCCGTGGTTGCTCCGACTATCTACTGTATTCTCACCCTCGCCGTGCCCTTCAGGCACCCACTCGTCCGGAATGCGTGCGGAGGTGCGGGCCAGAAGGCGAGATTCTCTCACCTCCGACCGCTCAGGAATCGCTGGCGGCAAGGGTACGTCTCGCTCACCGTCAGCACGGCGTGGGATGGTATGCGGGACCGGCGCAGCACCGTCTGCAGCAGTTTGACGCTGTACGGCCGTGGGCCGTGGCGGCACCTGCGGGGTAGCCTGGCGACGAGGCAGCATCCTGTCAACCTCTACATCGCTGGTGTCATCACTGGTAGGGATCGGCACAGTCGCGAGGCTCGGAAGCTGCGGGCCCGCGTACCTATCGGTGTACGATGGGTGAGTCGGTGTGGGGTACCCGTCGCTCCGCGATGGCTGCGCAGGTTCAATGACTAGCTGATCGTCGGCTCGGCGCCGATGCACGGGTTGTGGCGTCTCAATTGTCTCATCTGCTGCAAGACTGCGGGTGGGATGCTCTGTCGTCAGTTCTGCTTGCAGATCCACGCCAGACCCACTGCTTTGGAGGGGATATCCCTGGGTGCCCGCTGCCTCGCGGCGTGGGGATGTGTCCGGCGTTTGCATTGCCGATGCGGGCTGATACCCACTGCTTTGCAGTGGGTACCCGATGCTTTCCAGGCCGAACTCTGTAATCATATTGCGCGCGGACAGTATGCGTCCGGTGCGCAGTTGTATTGATGTCAGCTCTGTCATGGGCTAACGGTGCCTCTCTTTCGTAAGCACTGGACTCGGGCTGGAACTGTAATTATGCAGATTTCTGTGCAAATGAGAGCAAGAGATGATATCCAAATTACAATCAATTTCACTCTCCGTGGCGCAGGCTTCCAGCCTGCGATGCTGTTAAGTCTCTGCCAAAAGCGCTCTGCACGGCGGCAGGCTGGAAGCCTGCCCCACGGATCTTTGTTTGGTGGAAGCCCGAGCTACGCGTTATGTTACCAGTAGGCGCGGTAGAGGGCGACTTTGTAGGCGGGGAGATCGCTGTACGAGAGCCCGCCGGGCAGTTGGCCGGTGCGGTCCAACATCTCCAGGTCCCGCAGGGTCTCCTGAATGAGCCGGATCACCAACGGGTCGGCACTTTGTACACCGTCATTGGCGTTGGCCAGTTCCTGTTGGGTGGTGAAGTCGTGCCCTTCGCGGATAACTTGCCCGGCATCGAACAGGTCAGCGCTCACCCACTGCCTTGCAGTGGGTACCCGGCGGTCATCCAGTTTAGCGAGCCGGGCTAGTTTTTTTTTGCTTCCTGGAGCCTGTGACGCCACTGTGGACTGCGCATGTTGACATCGGCAACACAGTCGGCAACCCATTCGGCCAGCTTGGGCGGCATCTTCTCCAGGAGGCGCAAATTGGCTTGCGGATCGTCCGGGTCCATTGCCATCAGCCGCACATGTCCATCTTGCCGCACCGGCAGGCGAAAATCCAATATGCAGTGGCGATAGTCATACTCGGCCATAGCGGCCAGGTCGTAGGTGCGCCTGACAGCCGGCTCCTGGCCGTCGAGGTAATACCACTCGACGATGCCGATGCTTTCGCGCTCCAGGGCCTCAGCGTCAGTAAGCGGCCGTAGCAGCAAGAAACGGCCGTAGCAGCAAGAAACACGCCTCGTCGCCTTCAGGCTCTAGCGCACCCTCTGGCAGTTCGTAGCGCTTGCCCTGGCTATATGTTTGATCGTCAATTATCCAGCCGTTCATGTAGGTAACCTCATTGCAGATAGTGAGAAAAAAAGTGAGAACAGCGCCACACAGGTACAGCAGGCTGACAACTATCCGGCCTCCATGTGCAGGGCGGGTACATCGAGGGTACAAGTGACGGGCCTGGCCTTCACGAAATTGAAGGTCGGGTACCCGTTCCGCAGGAATGGGTGACGGATTTTGGCATCCGTCAGCTTCTTAATCTCGTTGACGCAGTCAATGAGTAACGAGGCCCACTTGCCCTGATTGTAGCTGTCGCGCCTTCAGGGCGACCCAGATCTGTGACATCGCGAGAACTACGAAGAAGATCGGAATAGCAGTTCCCTGGGGGGAGATGTCAGCGACTAACGTAACTAAGCCGCCGAGCAATGAAAATGCCCAAATCAGGAGCCAGAATAGCCAGCTTCTGCCTCTTGTCGCTAGAGCGACCCACAAAAGACCGGCGACCACGGCAAATGTGGCTGCAGAGAGGAGTTTGGCCCCATTCATGATAGACGCGATGTCTAAGAAGTCGCCTTCTGGCGGTGTCAGGAACATCACAAGCGTAAAGGCTAACGGTGCAAGTATGGCTGCAGCCCCGCACCCGGCCAATAGCAGCCAACCCAATCCAGCTCTGTGCCACAGTGCCAGGTCACCGATGCGTCCACTGAATTCAGCGGGCCGCAATGCCTTCGATACAACCCAGAGCTGCGATGAACAGATGCCAGCCGTTAGAAAAAGCAGCAGCAGTGATTCAGTAATTGCATATACAAAACTGAGCAGGGCCGCAGCAGCCCATAGTACTATCCACGGCCAAGCGCCCCATCGCCACTTCAGCATTGGCAGCCACAAAGCCAGCATAGCCGCACAGCAGATGGTTATAAATTTCGTATCGCTGGCATTCCAGGGATAGTAATCTGGCATATCAGCAGAGGGCCGTCCGAAGGGGATGTGCGTGATCAGAAAATATATGGCGACAATAAACATTATGACGAATAGCAGTCCCGCTATCGCCGTCACACGCCATGTCCAGTCCTGGCGATTCCACACTGTCACTTGATTGCCCTCAGTCCACCCGCTCGCACTCGCAGATGAATATCTCGCTGAACTCATGACTATAGACAGGATAAGGCTGCGCCCCGCCGGTTCCTAATTCTGTTCCGAACTCAGACACTATCGCGAGCCACTTGCCCTGATTGTAGCTGTCGCGCCTTCAGGGCAACCCAGATCTGAGCCGCTGC
>JALGTY010000102.1 GCA_029821145.1 Candidatus Zipacnadia bacterium | reverse complement strand
AGCCTACTCCACGGACGGCAGACGATGGGGATTTGCACTGATGATAGATTATCTGTGCGGCAGCGTCAACCAGATGCCCGACTTGGTTGACAGTGTCTCACACGGCCTATTATAATCTGTCTGACTACGCGCAAAGCAGTCTGGCGGACGTGTGCCGTCACCCAATCAGGTCGCGTCGAACAGCCGGATCGGATACTGTCAGCATAACAGCAGGGATCGGACAAACCTTGATGCCACGCAGAGGCGGTTGCCTTGCAATTCGCAATTGCTTCGCAATTGCCACAATGGTTGTCGCACTGAACTGTCAGCGCGCCGAGGCTGCAGCAGGCGCGCTGGCCCCCTACGAACCTGAATCGGGCTGCTACGTCGGGGCCTACATTGAATTAGACAGTCGCATCAATGGCGATGTTGAAGCTTTTCAGGAGCTTGTCGGCAAAGATCACGCGACCTTTTTCCGCTACGTAGGCTACGGCCAGCCGTTTCCGTTCCAGTGGGTCAAGATGCTAAGAGACGCCGGAGTGGTGCCCCATATCGCCTGGGAGCCGAACGACGGTCTAAGCGCAGTGCGGGATGATGAATACCTGCGCGGCTGGGCCGAAGCGGCCAGACATGCCGGTGTGCCGATATTCTTGCGCTACGCCTCGGAGATGAACGGCACGTGGCAGGCATATTCAGGTAACCCCGCAGAGTACATCAAGAAATGGCGGCTGGTCTATCGTGTGATGAAGCAGACAGCACCCAATGTGGTGATGATATGGTGCCCGTTTGCCACGCCGCGTCCGAACATCCCCAGTTACTACCCGGGAGATGATTACGTTGACTGGGTCGGTGTCAATATCTACAGCGTCCTGCATCAGGATGGCGATGTGACCAAGCCCCCGACCGAGGACCCGGTTGCGCTGTTGAGCTACGTTTACAACCTTTACGCGGACCGTAAGCCAATAGCGATCTGCGAATATGGGGCAACACATTACTGCCGCGCCGAGCAGAAGGATGTAACGGATTTTGGCACCGCACAGATGTCGCGGCTGTACACGGCGCTGGTAGAGCAGTTTCCTCGAGTGCGGATGATCAACTGGTTTTCAGTTGATGCGATAAGCGACGACCTGGCCGACAACAACTACTCACTGACAGGTAACTCGCGGGTTCTGGACCTGTACCGGAGCCTGATAGCCGAGCCGCATTTCTTGTCGGCGGTGGTTGATAGCACCGGGCGGGTTGCTGTGACAGGCGAGGCCGCTGAGACGGTGATTGGTCCGGTGACGACCACGCCGGCGGTGGCTGTCGTGCCTCCGACAACGAGCTGCCCGCTGGCTGCCGATGATATCGGGCCGGTGGACCTCGACGAGATCTGGGTGGCGATATTGGGCGCTCCTCCCCATGCGGTCTCAGGGACGGTTGAGATTGCCGTAGATGTGCCGGCTGAGATAAGAGCCGCAACAGTGACCATTTCCATAGATGGGCAGTTCCGCTGCATTACCAACGTAGCGCCATACCGTTATCGCTGGGATGCGCGGGGTTGGCGGCCGGGCGAACACAAAATAGACGTGGAAGTGACCGACAATTTGGGCCGTGTTGCTGGTCGCAAGCAGGTTTGTGCAATCGTTACGCAGGAATCGAAGCAATAGACGACGAACGAAGATATACGCACCATTGCGCATGAGGCTGCAACAGCCTACTGACCCGAAGAATCAGGAGAACAGGTAAGATGAAAAGATGTGAGAGCGGCTTCACGCTGATTGAGCTCTTGGTCGTAATCGCCATTATTGCGATATTGGCAGCGATACTGTTTCCCGTGTTTGCCAAGGCACGGGAACGCGCCCGCGTCGCCAACTGCATAAGCAACCTCAAACAGCTCAGCACCGCAGCCTCAATGTACGCGACCGATTACGACGGCATACTCAGTATCGGGCAACAGCCTTCCACGCCTGGCACACAAGATGGGGCGTGGTACTGGCGCTGGTGCGTGTACACGACCAACATCCAGGTTTACGTGTGCCCGTCAGGCGAGCAGGAGACGATAGCGGCCTTCCCCAGCAACGAGCGGGGGCCGATCAGCTACGCGCCAATCTGCGAAGACTGCTTTCCGAACCGGATGTGCGTGATTGGAAGGATCATGCGCCCGGCCAACACGATGCTTCTAAGCGACAACCCCTGGTCGGCGAGGCGCACGTGCCCCAGATCGCACGCCGGTCGCGCCGGTCACATGCCGCTCATAAGTATGGAACAGGCCTATGATGACTTCCCGTGGCACGACCCGTCCATCAACATTTGCTACATGGACGGTCACGCCAAGAGTATCCAGTGGAGCAAGACTGCAGGTGGCCCTAAGGACCCGCTGTTCCACTACCACTAGACACTAGCCACTTACGGCCGGGCTCTCGCCCGCTAGTCAGACGAATAGCACGGAACGAACAGGTCGCCGCAGACAGTGAGATTAACACTCACGTGGCGGCGGCCTTTTTTCAGCATGTACGCGGAGTGTGACGGCGGCCATGGCGGATGTAAGGCTGGTGAGCCTCACCAAGCTGTACGGCGAGGTCACCGCGCTGGAAAATGTGAGTCTGGAGATCGCCGACCGTGAGTTCCTGGTATTGGTGGGGCCCTCGGGCTGCGGCAAGACCACCTGCCTGCGCATCATCGCCGGGCTCGAAGAAGCTACCTCGGGCGAAGTGTGGATCGGCGAGCGACTGGTCAACGAGGTGTCACCCAAGCACCGCGACATTGCGATGGTGTTCCAGAACTACGCCCTGTATCCGCACATGAGCGTCTTCGATAACATGGCGTTCGGGCTGAAGCTGCGCGGCCTGGGCAAGGATGCAATTGCACGAGAAGTGCAGACCGCTGCGGAGATGCTGGGCATAGACGCATTGCTCGATCGCCGGCCCAGAGCGCTTTCGGGCGGCCAGCGTCAACGGGTAGCGCTGGGCCGGGCTGTGGTGCGCCAGCCGGCTTGTTTCCTCATGGATGAGCCGCTTTCCAACCTCGACGCCAAACTGCGCATTCAGACCCGGGCCGAACTCATCAAGCTGCATCGGCGTCTCGGGATTACCACCATATACGTCACCCACGACCAGGTCGAGGCGATGACGATGGGCGACAGAATCGCGGTGATGAAAGACGGCGTGATCCACCAGTGCGACGAGCCGCTGGGGCTTTACGACCGGCCTGCGAACAAGTTCGTGGCCGGCTTCATCGGCAGTCCGCCGATGAATTTCCTTGACGCCGAAGTGGAGGATGCCGGCGGAGAACTGTGGATCGCTGGGCAGGGCTTTCGCGCGAAGGCTGACACGGCGCATCGGGACCGCCTCCGCGAATACGTCGGACAGCGGGTGACATTCGGTATCCGGCCGACGGATATCCAGGATAGGGCACTCGCGGTAGCCTCGGCCCTGAACCAGGATAGCTGCCTGGAGGCGGAGGTGGAGGTGATCGAGCCGACCGGGGCCCACACGCTGGTGTATTTGACCCTTCGCGGGCAAAGTCTGATCGCCAGCCTCGACAGCGCAACACGGGCAATCGAGGGCGAAAAGCTTGATATCTGCCTGCACATGTCCAGGGCCCATTTCTTTGATACAGCTACCGACCTGAGCATCCTACAACATTCGTAACTACTCACCTTGTCGCTCTAGGTAGGGGACTGTCCCTTCAGGGACTGTCCCCTAAGTTACCTTCTGCAGCGAAGCACCTACTGGACAGGCGAGACGCCTGTCCTACCGGTACGTTGAGTAAATCGGACCTGAGCATCCTATAACATGCCCATCCTCCGCGTCGGGTACCCACACCGCAGGTGTGGGTGCGGCTTCCCAGCCCGACGCGGATACCAACGTAACGTCAATTCCAGATAGGCACCAACGACAGCATCCGGCTGCCGGATAGTACAACATGGCCAATCCGAAAAGCCTGACCCTGGTAGAACATATCGAAGAGCTTCGCAGCAGACTCATATACTGCGTGGTAGCCGTTGTTATTGGGATGGCGGTATGCTGGGGTTTGCGCAACACTCTGATGGGCTGGCTGGAGTATCCGGCGCTTGAGGGCGCACGTCGGGCCGGTCTGGAGGACTTCAGCTTCCATATCTTCGAGCCGGCGGGCGGCATCCTGCTGATGATGCAGGTGGCGCTGCTGGGCGGCGTAGTGATGGTGTCCTTCTTTATTGCCTGGGAAGCCTGGAAGTTCCTCGAGAAGGCGCTGAAGCCCGACGAACGCCGCTACGTCTATTTCGTAGTGCCAATGGCAGCGCTGCTGTTTGCCGGCGGTATCGGGTTCTGCTATCTGGTTACACCCGCGGCCTTCGCTTTTCTCATAAGGTTCAACACCCAGCTCGGTGTCGAGCCCCAGTTCATACTTGTGTCGTATGTGCGCTTCTTCATGCGCTTGCTGCTGGTGTTTGGCCTGACTTTTGAGATACCGCTGGTGATGTGGTTTCTGGCCCGCGTGGGGCTGGTCTCCAGCGCAACATTTATCGGGAGCTGGCGCTGGGCTATTGTCATTATCATGGTGATCGCGGCGATGGTCACACCCACCCCGGACCCCTTGAATATGATGCTGTTGGCGGGGCCGATGGTGGTACTGTATTTCGTTAGCCTGGCTCTGACGGTGCTGGCGCAGAGGCAACGCCGCAGGCAGCAAGAGAAGACCGGGCCTGCTACCGATGCCGCAAAGCCTCAGCAGCAGGCTGAAGAGTCGGCAAGCAGCGAACCGCAGCCGACGGATATCGGCGATAGCCTGCGGGAGGCCCGGCAGACCGAGACCGAGGTGGAGGTCATGGACAAGGAGATCGAGCGGCCCCACCCTGAGGCCGACGAGCACGCCGGCGATGATGACGGCACAGGCAGCGAGAGCTGATGGACCTGCTGCAGGTACTCAATGCGATAACTGAACGTCGCGACTACCGCGACCAGCTTGTGCACACGGCGGTAATCCCGCCACAGCGGGCGCGGTATGGCAAACTCAGGGCGGAGCTGGCCCCGCGCGTGCAGCAGAGCCTGGCCGATCTCAAGATCAAGCGCCTCTACAGCCACCAGGCGGAGGCGATAGATGCGACACTGGCCGGCGAAAACACCGTCGTGGTCACCGGCACGGCCAGCGGCAAGACGCTTTGCTACCTCATGCCGATAGCGCAGAGACTTTCCGAGAGAGCCTCGAGTCGCGCGCTGCTCATCTATCCCACCAAGGCTCTGGCTCAGGACCAGTTGCGCAAGCTGGCGGATTTCGGCGCCGGCGAGGCTTTCACGGCTGCTACCTACGACGGCGACACCCCCAGCACGGCACGGCGGCAGACAAAGAAACAAGCCCAGGTCGTGCTGACCAACCCCGACATGCTGCACGTAGGAATATTGCCCTACCATCACACCTGGGCCGGCTTTTTCCGCAACCTCGACTACGTGGTCATAGACGAGGTTCATACCTACCGGGGCATATTCGGCTCCCACACGGCAAATGTAATCCGTCGGCTGCGGCGGGTAGCGGCTTATTACGGCGCTAATCCGCAGTTCATCTGCTGCTCGGCCACCATCGGCAATCCCCTGCAACTGGCGCAGGAGCTTACGGGCGTAGATTTTCATCTCATTGACCAGGACGGCGCTCCGAGTGGCCGGCGTATCATCGGCTGGTGGAATCCGCCGTTGGCTGACGCGGCTAGCGGTCAGCGACTAAGCCCGAATATGGAGGCCGCGCGGCTGCTATCTGAGCTGGCCCGCCGGCAAGTCCGCAATATCACCTTCACCCTCGCTCGCAGCACCGCCGAGCTTATCTTGCGCTACGCCCGCGACATGCTGAACAAGGCAGGGCTGGCCGACCGCGTGATGGCTTACCGCGGTGGCTACTTGCCCAAGGAGCGGCGCAAGATCGAAAAGCAGCTTTTCGACGGCCAGCTTCTGGCGGTGACCTCGACCACCGCGCTGGAGCTGGGGGTGGACATCGGCGGCCTGGACGCGGTGATAATGGTCGGCTATCCAGGCAGCATCGCCAGCGTCTGGCAGCAGTCAGGCCGGGCCGGACGCGGCGGCGAGGACGCCCTGGCGATCCTGATAGCGGCCGGTGGCGGCATCCACCAGTACCTGATGCAGCATCCGGAGTACCTGCTGCAGACCGGCACTGAACATGCCGCTCTGGACCCACACAACGAGTTCATCCTGGCTTCGCACCTGCTGTGCGCTGCATACGAGCTGCCCATAGAAAACGCTGACGCGAAGTTGTTCGGCCCCGATATGGAGCAACTCCTCGAGCTGTTGATGCAGGAAGGTTTCCTGACTCGCCGGGAAAAAGCGTGGTACTGGATCCACCCGGAGCTTTATCCAGCTGCAGAAGTCAGCATCAGGTCAATTGCAGGGCAGCCCTATGACATCATCGAGCAGGAAAGCGATACACTCCTGGGCACGGTTGATGCCGAATCGGCTTTCAGGATGATTCACCAAGGCGCGATCTATCTGCATGCGGGCGAGACGTATCGGGTGGAGGAACTCGACCTGCAAGAGCGCCGCGCGACGGTGGTGGCCGTGGACGTGGATTACTACACCCAGCCGATGACTGCCTCTGAGGTGAGGCCGGAAAAACCCACCGAGAGCCTGCAAGCGGGCCACTTGAGCGTGCGTTACGGGCCGGTGAATATCAAGTCGCGGGTCATCAGTTACCGAAAGATCGCCCAGACACAGGAAAGGGAACTTGGCGTCGAGGACCTGGATTTGCCGACTCAAGAGTTTGAAACCTACGGCTTATGGTTGAGCGGGTCGAATGTGGTGGAGTTGTGCGCGGAGAATGGCTTTGATCTTGCCGGCAGCCTGCACGGACTTGAGCACGTAATGATCAGTCTGTTGCCACTTTTTGCACTGTGCGACCAGCGCGATGTGGGCGGGGCGTCGGAGCCGGCCCACGCGGACACCGGTGCGCCTACGGTCTTCATCTATGATGGCTATCCGGGCGGTGTCGGCATCGCGCGGACGGTCTATTTCCGCCTGGGCGAATTGCTGGCAGCGGCTGCGGAGACGATGGAGAATTGCCCGTGCGAAAGCGGCTGCCCGGCGTGTGTACAGTCGCCTTTCTGCGGCAGCGGCAACGAGCCTCTCGATAAGGCAGGTGCAGCGGCGCTGGCACGGCACTGGGCCGAGATCCTGCAAACGCACGCCCCGCAGTCCCACGAGGCGGAAGGAAAGTGCTGAGGGTTTGTAGAATGTAGTCTAGCAGGGCGGTGTTATGGCAGTAGATTTGCACATACATTCCACCATATCCGACGGCACACGGACGCCCGAAGAGATCGTGGCGACAGCCACACAACGGGGGCTGTACGCCATCAGTATCACCGACCACGATGACGTGGCCGGAGTGGCGCGGGCACAACGGGCCGCCGCTGACGAGTTGCTGGTGCTGCCGGGGGTGGAGGTCAGCACTGACCTGCACGACGCCGAGGTGCATATTCTCGGCTATCTGATAGATTGCCAGAACGAGCCGCTACTGGCAAAGCTGGCCCAAGTGCGTGCCAGGCGCGTGTGGCGCGCTCGGGAGATGGTCAAGCGCCTCAACAGCCTGGGAGTGAGCTTGGACTACGCCCAGGTGGAGCAGATCGCCGGAGAGGGCAGCGTTGGTCGGCCGCATGTGGCCAGGGCGCTGTTCGACCAGGGAGTGGTCGGCAGTCAGGCGGAGGCCTTCCGCCGTTTCTTGCACAAGGGCGGACCGGCATACGCGCCACGGTATAAACTGTCGCCTGCCGAAGCGATCGCCCTCATCAGGCAAGCCAGCGGAGTAGCGGTGGTGGCACACCCGGGGCTGTGCAGGGATGACGAGGCGGTCGAAGAGGTACTGCAACTGGGGATCAGCGGCCTGGAGGCATACCACACTAGTCATACTGACCTTCAGACGGAGAAGTACCTGCGCATGGCCGATGAGTACGGTCTGCTGGTGACCGGCGGCAGTGACAGTCACGGCCCCGGCGGGCCGATACCTGTGGGCGTCGGCAGCGTGGATGTACCTGACGCGGCCGCCGATGCCCTGGTGATCTGGGCAAAGAACAACGGCGGACACATTACGGCAATTGGGTGAGATTATGGAAACGATCGTTTGCGTAGCACCACAAGCTCCTGATGTGACCATCCTTAGCATCGAGGGCGAGGCGACCGACCATTCGCGGGATCTAGACCGACTGGAGCCGTTGCTACAAAGCCTGCTTGCTTCGGAGGTCAAGTACCTGGTGGTCAATCTGTCGGGTCTGGTTTCAATCGGCTGCGAGGCACTGGCGAAGTTCATGTTGGCGGCAATGCTTTTGCGCGCCGAGGCGGGTGACATGGCTTTCGCTGCGGCCACCCCCGAGGTCGCCGTCACGCTTGCCAAACTCGGTGTGGACCGCATGGTGCAGCAATACGCCACGGTGGACGAAGCCGTCGCCGCGATCCGCGGCTGATAAAGCGGGCTCGGCACAGATACAGCCCGCGAGTATCCGCTCAGGAAGCGCACGATGACTGTGGATGAGTTGACGATAGTCTGTTTTGGCGACTCAGTGACACTAGGCACGCCGCACGTCCCCGATGATGACACCTTCCCGTGCCTGCTGGAGCGGCGGCTGAATTATCTCCTCGGAGACGCCGGTCCGCGGCTGGAGGTGGTCAACTCGGGCGCGGGCGGAGAGAACACCGCTGAGGGGCTGGCCCGTTTTGACACCGAGGTAGCGGCACACCGGCCTTTTCTGGTAATCGTCGAGTTCGGCCTGAATGACCTGCGCCCCGAGCCGGACAAACTGATCGAGCGAGACAATTTTGCCGTCAACCTATCTGACATATACGACCGCTGCAAGGCGCTGGGGGCCGAGGTAGTCCTAATGACCCCGAATCCGGTGATTGACAGCATGCACAGTTCGTGGGGCACTCACACCTACGACGACTATGGCGGCTGCAATGGAGCGGTTAGCGCCTATGCCGAAGTGGTCAGGGAGGTGGCTCAGAGGACCGGCGCGGTACTTTGTGACATTTATGCGACATTTATCGAGATTGCGATTGAAAAGCAGTTTGCCGGGGAATGCTATGATTACAGCGACTTGACATGTCTGGCCGATTATATCAGCCGAAATGACGGCGTTCACCCGACGATTGCCGGCCAACAAGTCATAGCACTGGAGCTTTACAAGACGGTATTGCTGTATCGGCTCTTGTGAACACCGACCAGAAGCCAAACTGGTTGACAATTGGTTCGCACACGGGGTATAATTTCACAGTGTTGGTGAGCCCGGCTGTATCGCGTTGACATAGTTCGCATTATTCATGAACGCGTAGGTCGGGCATCCTGCCCGACTCGCCGTTGCCGTTGTTGTAGCCTTACGGAGGGGCCGAATAGGGTAGATTTTGCGAAAGCAAAATTCGGGTTCCCTATCCGGCCCAAGGCCCATCACGGTACCAGCGCCTACAATTACAGAGGGATGAGCCACAGACCAGAGATTTGCATAACTACAGTTTCCAGCCCGACAGAATCCGGCGCATAAGGAAAACGATGCGCGACGACGGAGACCTCAACAAACAGGCGGGAGAACGGAGTGTGGCGGCAGCACTGACCGCCGGACAGGGCCTCGAACTCGTGTCCGACAGCGAGTTGGTGCTTGGCGCCCAGCAGGGGCTTGAGCGGGCGTTTTCGGCAATTGTTGACAGGTATCATGCCGGAATCTACGGTCTCGTTTATCGCATGTGCGGGCCCAAGGAAGCCGAGGACCTCACGCAGGACGTTTTCCTGCGCGCATTGAGCCGGCTGCACAACTTCGAATTCCGTAACGAGGACTCTCTGCGCACCTGGCTGTATCGCATCGCAATGAATGTCAGCATCAACGAGTTGCGCCGCATGAAACGCCGTCGCCAGCTCGAGGGGCCGTCGCTGGATGCAGCGGTGCCGACTCAGGATGGCGAAATACAGCGCGGTGTGCCAGATCTCTCCCTTATGCCGCACAAGATCGCAGAGCGGGAAGAGACCAGGGAGTTGGTCCACGCAATCATCCGCCAAATGCCCCCAAAGTATCAGCAGGTGCTGGTACTAGTAGACCTCGAAGGTATGGAGTACGAGGAGGCCGCTGCTGTAATCGGTTGCCGCGTCGGGACCATCAAGTCGCGACTCTCTCGCGCCCGTGAGGCTTTTGCCATCAAGCTAAAGGCCTGCATGAAGTCTCCCAACAGGTAAGAACAGCAATCATGGGAATACCCATCAAGGCCGAGGAAACTCAACTGACTTGCGAAGAGGTCAGCGACTTGCAGGACGCCTATCTGACCGGTGCGCTCTCGGCTGAACAGAAGGCGGCCGTTGACGACCATTGCGCCCACTGCGAGCCCTGTCGCGACCTGCTTCGGGAACGGGCCGGCTCACAGCCCCTGCAAAGCTCACCAGAGCCACCCACACCGCCGCGCTATTTGGCCGCCCAGATTAAGAGCGAAGCCAGGCAGCGCAGGTCGCCCGAGCGCGCCGCCGCTCGCAAGCGGATGATCGGCTCCCCATCGTTTCTGGCCGTCTGCGCCGT
>JALGTY010000101.1 GCA_029821145.1 Candidatus Zipacnadia bacterium | reverse complement strand
CGGCAGTTCGCCTGACGAGATCATCTCCGGCCAGTAACGGTAGTTGACGTACGACAGGTGCCGGTCAGGATAGTCAGGGTACGACGGATGACAAGCAGTGGTCATGCAGTCGAATGGCTCGGTCTGGTCGGGGCCCGGCGGCACAAAGTCGTTGTCAAATGCGCCGACTGCGCGGAGACTTCTCAGGATGTCCTCGCGGTACGCATCGGCTTCTGCCAGCAGCGCCTGGCCCTCCTCCACGCAGGCCTCCAGACCGCTTCCGACCAGCGCCCGGCCCCATTCACGCAGCGCCCGGCAGACCCACAGATCACCCGCATAATAGAACTGCTCCCATTGGCCGTCCTTGTTGTGATAATCCGCCTCCGGCAGGCCGGCCGCATAATAGAACTGCTCCCATTGGCCGTCCTTGTTGTGATAATCCGCCTCCGGCAGGCCGGGGATCAAACCGTAGTGCGCGTCAGCCTGAGCATAGCTGGCGCACATCCGCTTACGAATATCCAGAAGCCGCCGCCAGACCGAACGCACCACCGGCAGATGATACTGGATGAACTTCACCAGGTTGGTCTTGGTGGCTACTTGGGCGGCCAGGCACAGAAGCTGCCCGTGCTCGGCCACGCTGGGGCCGTAGTAATTCAGCGAGCCGTTCTTGTTCACATAGCGGTACAGGTAGTATTGCAGCCGTTGGCCCGCCCCCGGCAAATTGCCCACCGCCAGTAGCGCCTGCACCGCGCTGATTGTCGTCGGGGGGAAGGAATCGTGCCTCGGCTTGCCGTAGGAGCCCATCCCGTAGCGCGGCGCAATACCCTTGAAGGTGAGCAGGCCAAGCTCCAGCGATTTGTGGGCCGCCAGTTGCAATTCGCGTTCCGGAGTACGCAGTTGCATTTCACAGTACGCATCAGAGAGTGCCGCTTTGAGTGCCACGTAGAACTTGGCCGCCTCGACTTCCTGTGCAGCAGGCCCACAGCGCAGATAGGTGAAATCCGCATCTGTGGCGGACTTCCGGCGCAGCCACACGACCGGTTCGCCTTCGGCCCCGGGCAGCATGAATGTGAGCTGCTGTGCCCGCCCCGCCTGATGGACGATGAATACTCCCCCAACCAGGCAGACAGCCATGTGGCAGGTGGTATCTTCGTCCGCCAGCGGCACCTCCCAGTAGCCGTCAATCCGCCCATCCTGATTGACAATGGGCCTGTCAACCAGCCGCCCATCGGCCAGGAATGCGTGGTCCAGCAGTGGCGGCATCTGCGCTCTGACCGTTGCCAGATCCGGCTCGCCCCGGCTTAGCACGGCATCTCCCAGCAGGTCGCCCGAACTGGTCATCACTTCCTCGATTTCCTGCTTAGCCCAGTCGCCGCGGTACTGCTCGAACACCTCCCAGTCGGGCATCGGCAGCACAAGAGGCATGTCGCAGTCCAGCTCAACGATCGCCATATTGTCGGGATCTTCCAACACGACCCAGGGCCTCTCCGCTCTCTGAACCAGTACCACGCGAAGCCCGAGCGCCTCCTGTCCCTCTACGACTTCCTCCACCTCGTCGCCACAATTCAAGAACAGGACGCCTTCATCTTCGGCGAGTACGCAATTGGTGATGTCCATTCCCGGTTGCCTCGTATTTCAGCTTTCACTCTATTGTGAGTTCGGAGCTTCATTTCCGCCCCATGGCGCAGCTACCTGCCTCTGAAGCAGGTGCCCTGCAGGCTGCCGGCGAAATTTCTGTGGCCTGAAAGGGCAATCACTCGCCTCAGAGAGGAATATTTGCAATGGCCTCAGCACTGCATGTCGGAGCCGCAATCAGCAACATAACCCCGAAGCTCGGGACCCACATGGCCGGCTATTTCACCGACAGGCTGGCCGATGATGTGAACGATGAGCTGAACTCCAAGGCCATCGTGCTGCAGAATGATGACACCGCGATCGCTATCGTTGTGCTGGACCTCATCGTGGCACTGAAGGAGGATCTGGACATCGCCAAACAGCGGGCCTCTGAGCTCACCGGCATCCCGGTGGAGAGCATCTTCATCTCATGCACTCACACCCATACCGGCGCTGCTACGACGGGCCTGTTGGGCGCGCTGCGTGACGAGCCGTACATGTCGTGGGCGATGGAGAAGGCCGCCGATGCGGTAAAGCTGGCCTGCAACCGCCTCCGGCCCGCGCGCATGGGACACGCTTCAGGCAGTTGCCCGGAAGAAGCCCACAACCGCCGCTGGCACATGAAGGACGGTACGGTGAGGACCAATCCCGGCTACCAGAACCCGGACCTGGTTCGCCCTGCCGGCCCCACCGACCCCGAGGTTGCCGTTGCGGTGTTTATTGACGATGACTGCAACCCGATTGCCGCGCTGACCAACTATTCGCTGCATTATGTCGGCGGCGGCACCGGCACAGCCATCTCCGCCGACTATTTCGCCGCCTTCGGACAGGCCCTGCAGCGCATGGCCGGCAGCGAATTCGTTGCGATCATGGCCAACGGTTGCTGTGGCGACATCAACAACTGCGATTTTGCCAGGCCTGCGCCTCAGCACCCACCACACCCCTACTACCAGGTCCAGCGCGTGGCCGATGTCGTTGCATCGCGAGCTTACGGCGCCTGGCAGCAGATCCGCGATTTCGAACCGAAAGTTGTCCTCGGCGCGGGCACCGAGATGATGGACTTCACCCGCCGCGAATCTACCGAAGAAGAACTCCAGCAGGCCCGGGAGATTCTCGCCGACCCCGATGATCACGAAGTGCGAGACCAGGTCTATGCAAATGAGATCCTCGAAGTTGATAAAGAACCACTCGTGCGCCCGACCCCGATAATGGGACTGCGGATGGGGGAGCTCGGGCTCGTCGGGATGCCGGGAGAGATCTTCGTCGAGTACGGCTTGCAGGTGAAGGACGCCTCGCCGTTTGCCAGGACGATGACTGTGGAGTTGGCCAACGACTACCTCGGGTATTGCGCGACGGATGTGGCGCTGGAGGAGGGGGGCTACGAGGTGCAACTGGCGCGTAGCGCGAAGGCCGCCGCAGGGACCGAGAAGCAGATGGTCGAGGCGGCGGTCCGGGTGCTGAACGGCCTCGCGGGGTAGTCTGCGCCATCTCGCACCAACGCGTAGCTCGGCCTGACCTGCGCTCCGGCGCAGGTCAGGTGAGAACGTGACTTATCGCGTTCTCAGCTTCCAGCCCGAGGCCGTTCTGAAGGAGGGTCGGCAATGGTCGCGGATGTGAAGATAACGGTACTGAAGCGCCTGCTTATCGAAGACGCGTGTGAGGAGTACGGCGAAGGCAACAAGGTCGCCTGTCAGAGGGTGACTGAGGGCGACGAGTTCATCGTATCAGGGACGAGCATCGAGATGCCGGAGGGGTTCTGCAGTTGGGCGTGGCATGACATACACTCGTACCTCGTTACGTTGGCCCGGGGAGGCAACTTCGTAGGCGCCAAGCCCGGCAAGACGGTGGTTGCCTGCGCCGACGGCTTCCGGCCGGTGATCTTTGCACTGGAGAGAATAGAACCCGCACAATCCTGAGGAGGAGACAATGGCCTCACAACTGTATGCCGGTGCGGCGAGAAGTGACATAACGCCAAAGCTGGGCACGCACATGATCGGTTACTTCACCGACCGCGTGGCCGATGACATCCACGACGGAATCTACTCGAAGGCGCTGGTCGTGCAGAATGATGATACCGCGCTGGCTATAGTGGTGCTCGATGTCGGAGTCGTGTGCGGGGAGGATATGGCGGTCATCAAGCAGCGGGCGTCGGAACTGAGCGGGATAGCCGCTGAGAACATGCTCATCACCTGCACGCACACGCACTCGGGTCCGGCGACGATTCCCGCACTGGGTACGCCCCGTGACGAGGCGTACACGAGTTGGGCGATGGAGAAGGCGGCGGATGCGGTGAAGCTGGCGCAGAATCGGCTGGAGCCGGTGCGTGTCGGCCATGCGTCGGGGAGCTGTCCGGAGGAGACGCACAACCGGCGCTGGCACATGCAGGACGGCAGCGTCGTCATGCACCCGCCGCATCAGAGCCCGGACATCGTACGGCCGGCCGGGCCCAAGGATGCGGAAGTCGCAGTGGCTGTGTTGCTGGGTGAGGATGATCGTCCGGTGGGGGTGCTGTGCAACTACGCGGTGCACTACGTGGCGTACCCGGCGGCTCAGACGGTCTCGGCTAATTTCTTCGGTGCGTTGTGCCACAGCCTCGAGCGGATGGGTGGCGGGGATTTCGTAGCAGTAGCAGCCAACGGTTGCTGTGGTGACGCGTACTATGCGAATCCGCTGGAGCCGGCGCCGGAGAATCCGTACCCGTACTACCAGACACAGCGCGCGGGAAATGCGGTCGCTGCCAGTGCCTACGGAGCCTGGCAGCAGATCCGGGAGTTCTCGGCGGAGGTTGATATTGATGTGGTGACGCGGATGGTGGATTTCCGCCGCCGCGAAGCCTCGGCTACTGACATGGAGAGCGCCCGGCACTTGTACGAGAGCACGCGCGAGGAAGACTACTTCGAAGATGGTCAGGTGAAGATGCCGGAGTACAAGGAGTGGATATACGCGCGGGAACTGCTGCTGCTGGCGGAGGAGCCGGTCCTCCGACAGACGCCGGTCATGGGGATGCGCATCGGCGATCTGGGCATCGTGGGCATGCCCGGGGAGATGTTCGTTGACTACGGCCTGCAGATTAAGGCCCGCTCGCCCTTTGCCCGCACCATGACCATCGAGCTGGCGAACGATTACATCGGCTACTGCCCGACAGATGTGGCGCTGCAGGAGGGCAGCTATGAGACGCAACTGGCGCGGACCTCGAAGGCTGCCCCCGGTACGGAAGGGCAGATGGTCGAGGCGGCGGTCGGTGTGCTCAACGATCTGGTGAAATGAGCGATTTCCGCGCAATAGAGAAGGAGAAATGAGATGGCTTCACAACTTCATGCCGGTGCCGCGAAGAGCAATATCACGCCGAAGCTGGGCAGGCACATGCAGGGGTCCTTTTCCGACCGCGTGGCTGATGATGTGTATGACGAGCTGTATGCCCAGGCGGTCGTGCTGGAGAATGAGGAGACGGCCATCGCGATAGTAGTGTGCGATGTCATCGGGCTGTACAAGCGCCATGTGGACATGGCGAAGGCGCAGGCATCGGAGCTGACCGGCATCCCGGTGGAGAATATCTTCATCTCCGCGACCCATACGCACTATGGGCCGAATACGCTGGAGCTTGCGCACTTGCCGCATGAGGCAGAGTACACCGAGTGGGCGATGGCGAAGACGGCGGACGCGGTGAAGCTGGCCCACAACCGCCTGCAACCGGCGCGAGTGGGTCATGCGTCGGGAAGCTGTCCGGAGGAAACGCACAACCGCCGCTGGCACATGCAGGACGGGGCGGTGAAGATGAACCCGGGCTATCAGAACCCGGAGGCGCTGCGTCCGGCCGGGCCGACGGACCCGGAGGTGGCCGTCGCGGTGTTCATCGGCGAGGATAGTCGGCCGATTGCGGCGGTGGCAAACTACTCGCTGCACTATGTCGGCTCACCGGCGGGCAATACACTGTCGGCCAACTACTTCGGTGCGTTCGGGCGCGCGCTACAGCGGATCGCAGGAAATGAATTCGTTGCGATAATGGCGAACGGCTGCTGCGGGAATATCAACAACTGTGACTGGACACGAGAAGCGCCGCCGATGCCGCATCCGCATTACCAGGTCGAGCGAGTGGCGAGTGTCGTCGCCTCGCGCGCCTATGGGGCCTGGCAACAGATACGGGACTACGACGCGGAACCGGCGCTGGGTGCGGTGACTGAGATGGTGGAGTTCAGGCGGCGGGAGTCATCGGAGGAGGAGCTTGCCCGAGCGATAGAGCTATATGAGAGCAAGAACGACCCGGCGGACATGGATTGGGTCTATGCCCTGGAGGCGGTGAAGGTGGCGGAGTTCCCACTCGTGTGGCCGGTGCCGGTGATGGGGCTGCGCATCGGGGATCTGGGGGTCGTCGGAGTGCCGGGGGAGATGTTCGTCGAGTACGGTCTGCAGATCAAAGCGCAGTCGCCGTTTGCACGGACCATGACGGTGGAGTTGGCGAATGATTTCGTGGGCTACTGTCCGACGGATGTGGGGCTGGAAGAGGGCGGCTATGAGACATGGCTGTGCCGGTGGGCGATGGCCGCGACCGGGACCGAAGGGCAGATGGTTGACACCTCAGTCGAGTTGCTCAACCGCCTGGCGGAGAGTTAAGAACTAAGCCGAGACTACTGCGGGCCGCGTGTGAAGATTGTTGGCAACTACTCACCTTGTGGCTATAGACTGCCCCAAACCAATCTAACACGGTCGGGCACCCACTCCAGAGGAGTCGGGTACCCACTCGGAAGGAGTGGGTGCGGCGTCTCGCGTGTTGTTGTCGCCTTTCGGAGGCGCGGGTCAGAGAGCGGAATTGAAGGGATGAGGTCGCTGTTGCCTTTCGCACGACCAGCCAAACGGCGCTCAGCATTTACAGTCACCAACACACCTCCCCACTTAGCACTCCCCGCAATAGAGTGCTAATTAGCTCTTGCTTCTTGACACCGTTTGCGCTATTATTAGGCCCGCTCAACACAGACTGTTTGTAGTCACTCTGGCTTCCGCGATGCGGAGGCTTCAGTTTCAAAAGGAGGTGCAATACGTGGGACTCAGGATTCTGGGCGACAGAGTTATGATCAAGGTTGACGAGGCGGCCGAGACCGAGGGCGGCATCCTGCTGCCCGAAACCGCGCAGGAAAAGCCTCAGCGCGGTACCATTGTAGCGGTCGGCGAGGGCACGCGCACAGAAGACGGCGAGTTGATTCCGTGCGACCTCGAGGAGGGTGATGTGGTCATCTTCGCCAAGTACGGCGGTACCGACATCACTGACGAGGGCGAAGAGTACAAGATACTCGAAACCAGCCAGATTTACGCCAAAGTAGTCTGATCCCCACTCCGGCACCGCGGGGATGCGCTTTCTTGTCGCGTGGGCACACACGCCGAAGGCGTGGGTCAGGCTTCCAGCCCGACGCCCCATTCCCGCAGGGCGGGGATACAGTCTTAGAATTAGAAAAGGAGATCCAAGCTTATGGCTGCAAAGACGATTCTGTACGATGAAGAGGCTCGCAGGGCCCTGGAGCGCGGTGCCAGCAAAGTCGCCAACGCCGTGAAAGTGACCCTCGGGCCTTCCGGACGCAATGTCCTGCTCGATAAGAGCTTTGGCTCACCGACCATCACCAAAGACGGCGTGACGGTGGCCAAGGAGATCGAGCTGGAAGACCACCTGGAAAATACCGGCGCGCAGTTGCTGCGGGAAGTTGCTTCCAAGACCAACGACGACGCCGGCGACGGTACCACGACCGCAACCGTGCTGGCCCAAGCTATGCTCGGAGCTGGTCTGAAGTCCGTCACTGCAGGCGCCAACCCCATGTTCATCAAGCGCGGGATTGACAAGGCCATCGAGGTCACCGTCGAAGCGCTGCGCGAGATGGCCGCCGAAGTCACCACCGAAGAGGACATGCGCAATGTGGCCGCCATCGCCGGCAACAGCGCAGCCATCGGCGACGTGGTTGCCGAGGCGATGCAGGAAGTTGGCAAAGACGGCGTTATCACCGTCGAGGAGTCCAATAGCCTTGACACCACCCTCAAGCTCGTCGAAGGCCTGCAGTTCGACAATGGGTATCTGTCGCCTTACATGGTCACCAATCCCGAGAAGATGGAGGCTATTTTAGAGAAGCCTCTGATTCTCATCTACGAAAAGAAAATCAGCTCCGTGCCCGACCTGGTGCCGGTTCTGGAAAAGGTCGTGCAGGGCGGCCGAGCGTTGCTGGTCATCGCCGAGGACGTTGACGGCGAAGCCCTCGCCACGCTGGTTGTCAACAAGTTGCGGGGCGCACTGCAAGCCGTCGCGGTCAAGGCCCCGGGCTTTGGCGACCGCCGCAAGGCCATGCTGGAGGACATCGCCATTGTCACCAACGGCACCTTCATCAGCGAGGAGCTTGGCATCACGATGGATAACGTCGAGATGGAGATGCTGGGCCAGGCCGAGCGTGTCACAGTGACCAGCGACGATACCACCATCATCGAGGGCGCTGCCTCACAGGACGCCATCCGTGCGCGCATCAACCAGATCCGCACCGAGATTGAAAAGACCGATTCCAGCTACGACCGCGAAAAGCTCGAAGAGCGCCTGGCCAAGCTCTCCGGCGGCGTGGCGGTTATCGAGGTCGGTGCCGCCACCGAGACCGAGCTGAAAGAGAAACAGCACCGCTTTGAGGATGCCCTGTCGGCAACCAGAGCGGCGGTTCAGGAAGGCGTCATCGCCGGGGGCGGCGCCTCGCTGGTGGCTGCAATCCCCAGCCTCGACTCCATCAAGGTCGAGGGCGACGAAGCCATCGGCGTTGATATCGTTCGCAAGGCTCTCAGCGCCCCGCTGCGGCAGATCGCCGATAATGCGGGCTACGAGGGTTCGATTATCGTCCGCGACGTGGCCGCTTCGAACAAGGACCACGGTTTCAACGTCCTCACCGGCGAGATCGAGAACCTGGTCAAAAGCGGCATCATTGACCCGCTACTGGTCACACGCTACGCGCTCGAAAACGCCGGCTCCATTGCAGGCATGATCCTGACCACCGAAAGCCTCATCGCTGAAGCCGAAGACAAAGAAGATGAAGCCGACGGCGACTAGCCGGCACGCGTCACAGGGCGACTGGATCACACAGGGACGGGCTGCTTGCCCGTCCCTGTTTGTTCCCGCTCGGCTTCGCGTTGCCAGGATCGGCACTGGCGGCGAAAAACCATGTGGCCCGGCCATTGGTGGAGGGCCGACTCACGTCCAATCTTGCTGAGAGGAATGACGCAAATGGACCCCCGATATGTCGCGAAGATGCGGCTCCCTGACTTCTGGCCGGCCGATGAGGCCGGCATCAACACTCACATCGTGGCGGTGCCTGCGCAGCGGCTGGTGAAGTACGGCACTTCGGCCGGCGGGCGGGATCTCTATCTGGTCAGAAGACCGCATCCCGGCCGACCGCGGCTCTGGGTCATCGGCGGCACCCACGGCCACGAGCCGGGCACCGTGGCATCATGCTTCAACCTGCTGCACATCCTCGACCACGGCGAAGACCTGAAGGGCAAACCGTGGCCGGAGATCGCGGGGATGGCCGACGAACTGGATATCACGGTGGTGCCGGTTTTCAACCCCGATGGCCGCGCCCGCTGCCCCGACAGCCTGGTCGGCTGGCCAACCGGCGGCCTCGATGGCCTGGCCCAATCATGGCGGAAGGACCGCAGCGTTGTCACCATTGAGGAGGCCGTTCCCAATGGCATCAACCCCGATGAAGTCATCTTCCTGGGTGGCCGCTTCAACGATGACGGCTTCCTGGCCAACCGGCCCGTGGATGTCAACACTACTCTGTTCGTCGAGTTCCAGCAGTTGCTTGCATACATGGAAGATGAGCCGCCGGAGTGCTACATTGACCTGCACGCCTGCGGCTCGAATTTCTTCTGCATGAACCGTGGCTTCTCTGAGCCGTACCGTGAAAAGCTGCGCAAGATCAACGCCGCTACCGCCGCCGCTGTCAAGGCGCTCGATCATCAGTACTCGGACAATATCTATGGCGACGATGCGGGCGAGAAGGACGGCATCCTGGGCAATGTGCGGATGCTTTATGTCGGCTTCGGGACACTGGCTTTTCCGTACGAGGGCCGCCAGGGCTTCCTCGATATCCTCCCGTGGTGTGATGAGAGCGATATCATTGACGACTACCTGATCGCGATTCGGGAGACGATGCGTCTGGGCGTCGAGGAGGGGTATATCCCTTGAGGTTGCCTGCTACCTGGCTGTGAACAAGAACAAAAACTGAGCCCTGGCAAGGGCTCAGTTTCATTTGGCGTGATCGGGCGCTGCGAGTTAGTCTTCTTCGTCTTTGGGGGCATCGCTCACGAAGAGGTCCGTGAGACTGTCGGTCGTGGTATCCTCGATGACGGCCCCGCCAGCGGCTTCTGCCTCTTCGGCTCCCTCTTCAGGTTCGGCTACCACTTCGACGGGCTCAGGACCTTTGGCCGTTTCGGCAGGCTCAGGACCTTTGGCCACTTCGGCGGGCTCAGGACCTTCGGCCGCTTCTGTGGCCTCAGGCTCCTGGGCTGCTGGGGGCTCTGGTGCAGCCTGTTCGCCTTCGGCAGCTTCCTCGGCTTCGGCTTCCTCTGGTTCAAGCTCGGCGTAGGGATCCTCGACGGTGCGCCCCAACATCTCCTCGACGCTCATGTCCCGCTCTGCGGCGATATCAGCAGGATTGTACAGAATCTGGAGGGCCTTGAAGCAGGCTTGCGCGCGGTTGAATACGTTGCCGCTGCCCAGCGATTTGGTGAGGATGTCGCGGATGCCGCTGACCTCAAGGATCTGCCGGGTCGCGCCGCCGGCCACGACCCCGGTGCCGCGCGAGGCCGGCCGCAACAGAATCACGGCGCCTCCCACCTTGGCCTGCACCAGGTGCGGAATCGTGTAGCCATCCATGGGAATGCGGATCATGTTCTCCCGGGCTCGCTTGATCGCTTTTTCGATAGCCTCGGGGATGTCGCGCGCCTTGCCGACGCCGAGGCCTACACTGCCTTTGCTGTTGCCCACCGCAGCAACAACGCGTACCGACGATATGCGCCCGCCCTTGACGGTCTTTCGCGTGCGGTCAATGCGCACCACGCGCTCTTCTATTTCATCGCGTTCTTTCTCAAACCGTCCTCTAAAGGTCATACCCTTATTGTCCCTCTCATTTGTAAATGTCATTCACGGGCTGCCCTTCGACTTCGTTTAGAGTGGGTACCCCACGCGGGCATCTCGTCTGCAGATAACCTGCGGGCAGGACTACAACTACAATAGGGCTCTCGCGTTGCCCCGGGGGCCGAGGGTTGCGGTGCCCTGAGTATCGCCTGACAGGCAAGAATGCAAGAAACTACGCGGCTTCCTACCGAGACAGGAAGCCAGCGAAGGTTTAGAATAGCACACGGCTGCCAAGACTGTCAACGTTTGCAGGGGTTCTAGTGGGGTGAGATATGCGCTCTTTTCCCAGACGGCGGACCGTTGAAGGTCAACCGGCCCTGTGCGTCGAAGTAGAGGAGGGGCCGGCTTCACCGCTCCAGGTGTGATCGTCAGTCTGATTTACGGGGTTCTGTTTGGGCTGATAGTCGCCCAGCAGGTCATGGGCAGCATCAAGTGGGATGAGGTAGAATAAGCCCAAAAGAGCAGTGCATTCACAGCGCCTATGAGGCCCGATAGGCAGCGAGGCTGGAGCTTGACAATGGCTCACTTGCGCTGTTATCTTGGTGCCGCGTACATACAATATGGTCCTGGTGCAATTTCAGGCTTGGGAGGTAGCTACTGATGCGCCATAGCCCGGCGCCGCCGCTGTCGGCCAGGCAACGAGAGATACTGATGGCTGTGGTGCGAGAGCATATCGCTACCAAGGCGGCGGTAGGCTCCAGACAGCTCAAGGAAAAGTACGGCTTCAGCGTCAGCACCGCCACCATCCGCAACGAGATGGCCTATCTGGAGGAGGCGTCTTATCTGTGCCAGCCTCACACCTCCTCGGGGCGAGTGCCGTTGCCTGAGGCTTACCGGCTGTACGTGAACGAAGTGCGCGAAGGCCCACTGCCCGAACACAGCAAGGCCTTACGCATCTACGAGAGCGAATGTCGGCGCCTGAAGGGACGCCCGCGCACGCTGATGCGGGCTACTTCCCGTAGTCTGGCGGTGCTGACCGGCTATCCCAGCGTCGTTATGAGCCCCTCCCGCATACAAGAGTCCTTCGAGGACATAGCCGTATCACCAGTCAGCAGCAACAATCTGCTGCTGACCTACAAGACTGACACGGGCAAGCAGGTGCAGCAATTGCTGCGCAGTCCTGAGCCTCTGAAGGCCGAGCAGATTGCCAAACTGAGCCGGGCGCTGCGCAAGATCTACCGCGGCCGGTGCATCGGTGAGCTGGCCACCGTTACGACCACCGATCTGGCGGCAGCAGTCGCTGACTGCAACCTGCCCGAGACACTACTTCAAGCGCTGCGACAGGCCGTTGGAGCCGAAGATGACCGCCATATCTACGTGGATGGTACCAGCTACATTCTCGACGAGCCAGAATTCCAGCAGGCCAACAACCTGCGCGAGTTGATTGAAACCCTGGACCATCATGCGCTGCTGCGCGAGGCACTTCTGTCGGCGGCCACGGCCTCGGATGTCACTGTCACAATCGGCGGTGAGAGCCGTGTCAAAGGCATCCGGCGCTGCAGCATGGTGGCGCGCTCGTACGCTCACACCGGCCTGCGCGCCGGCAGCGTCGCCGTGCTTGGGCCGATGTGCATGGACTATCTCAACGCCATGTCAGTAGTCTCTTTCGTCGCCGAAAGCCTGGGCGAGGCTCTGGCTGAGGGCGGAGACGCTGCATGGTAAACACACCCGAAGTCGCCGACGCAGTATTGCGCCTCAATGCCGTTACTAGAGATAATAGGTACGCCGGCATCAGTTGAGCCGACTGGCGCGGCTCTGTTGTATAATCGAGGAGTTGTATATGACAGACAACAAGGAAGATCGACCTGTTCCCGTAAAGATTGAACCGGGCGCGCAGCCAGACGAAGATGCCGCCGGCGAGACCGCTGCAGCAGAGGCGCAGCAGGATGATGGGCAGCCGGCCGAAGAGCAGGGCGCTGCAGAGGCGCCAGACTGGAAGGCGAGGTACGAAGATGAGCACGAGAAGTACCTGCGGGCGCTGGCTGATCTGCAAAACTACCGCCGCCGAGCGGCCCAGGAAATGGCTCAGCGACAGCAATATGCAAATGAAAGTCTGCTGGCCGAACTCCTGCCAGTCAACGATAGCTGCGAGCAGGCGCTGACCAGCATCTCCGATACTGACGATGTTGAGAGTGTGGCGAAGGGCGTCGAGATGATCCTCACCCAGCTTCAAGGCTTCCTGAAACGCCACGGGATCGAGGAAATCAACGCAGAGGGCCAGCCATTCGACCCTGACCTGCATGAAGCGGTCGAGGCAGTGCCCACTGACGAGGTGGATGCAAATACTATCATTGCGGTGGTGCAATCCGGGTATGTTCTGCACGACCGCGTGCTACGGGCGGCGAAGGTCAGAGTGGCTGTGGCCCCGGAGGCGTCTTCTGATTCTTGAGGGAAACGGAAGGACTATACGAGTTCTCCGTAGAAGTACTGTGAGACTGAGGAAGGCGGGCATGGGCGGCGGCTGTGAGCTTGACTTGGCCTGAGTCCGATACTATAATGCCCGCAAGTTTTTCGACCATGATGTGCCAGAACGTGGCGCGAAGGAGGAGACAGCAATATGCTGAGGCCAAACGTGGAGGAGTACGCTAAGATCCGCGTCGTTGGCATCGGCGGCGGTGGCTCCAATGCGGTGGACCGGATGATTGAGTCCGGACTGATGGGCGTGGAGTATATGGCGATAAACACCGACGCGCAAGTTCTGGACCTCTCTGCGGCGGATAAGAAGCTGCAAGTCGGCGAAGAGTTGACACGCGGCCTTGGTACCGGCGGCGATGCGGACCTGGGCCGGGCTGCCGCTGAAGAAGACCATCAGGAGATACTGATGGCCCTTGATGGTGCAGACATGATCTTTATCACGTGTGGCATGGGCGGCGGCACCGGCACCGGCGGCAGCCCAATAGTGGCACAGATATCGAAGGGAATGGGCGCTCTGACCGTCGGTGTGGTCACCAGACCCTTCGCCGTCGAGGGACGCAAGCGGGCCCGGATCGCCGATGAGGGCATCGAGGAGCTCAAAGCCAATGTGGACACGCTGATAGTCATCCCGAACGACCGCCTGCTTACCCTGGCCGGCGAGGATGTATCACTACAGGAAGCATTCCGACTCGCCGATACCACGCTGCAGCAGGGCGTCAAGGGCATCAGCGAAGTCATCGTGGTTCCGGGTCTGATTAACCTTGACTTCGCCGACGTGCGAGCTGTAATGGCCGATGCGGGCACGGCGATGATGGGCATTGGCGAGGCTTCCGGCGACAACCGCGCTGAGGAGGCGGCAAATGCGGCGATCTCCAGCGTGCTGCTGGAGACCAGCATCGAGGGTGCTACCGCCGTGTTGCTTAACGTCACCGGCGGGCCGGACATGAGCCTGGGTCAGGTTCACGAAGCCTCCAACATCATCCAGCAGGCCGCCGGCGGCGAGGACGGCGTGGATCTGACGCTCGGAGCCGTCATTGACGAAGCGATGGAGGGAGAGATGCGCGTTACGGTGTTGGCTACCGGTTTTGACGCCGGACGCAGGCCACAAGCTACATCCGCCGCGCAGCAACAGGAAGAGCCGGCTGAAGGGGACGCTGCAGCCCCGCCGCTGCCGCCCTCGACACTATCACCGGCGTTCGAGCAGGATGTACCCACCTACGACGAAAACGACGTGGACATCCCCGCCTTCCTGCGACGTAAAGAATAGCACCAGCAGTTGGCATACCCAAACAAGCAAGCGATGAAAAAGGGCCCCGTCTTCGGGGCCTTTCTGTTTTGGTCATGGCTGGACCGGGTTTTTCTGCGTCGCGGGGAAGTAATCTCCCTACCTGTGGCGAACTAGCTGCCGGCAGGGGCATCCAACGCGCGCAGGAGTGGTATGAATTGCGTTTTTTTCTCGGCGTTGATGGTGGCGGCTCGAAGTGCGACGTCGTGCTGATAGACGAAGAGGGCACAGTACTCGGTTGGGGTCAGAGCGGCGCGACGACCTACCAGCCCGAGCATAGCGCAGTCTCGGCTACGCGCGAGGCGATCGCGGAAGCCCTGGGGAGTCTGCCGATCCAGCAACTCGGCGTCGGCTTCACCAGGGGCGGCAGATGCGTGGGCGAATACCTGAGCGAACGGGGCATAGAGACCATCTGCGCGTCCCCTGCCAAAGAGTGGAACAACACGTTTCTGGCGGCCGGTCGCGACTGGGGCATCGCCGTTCATGCCGGTACTGGTTCCTGGGTCAAGGCCTGTACGCCTGACGGCCGGGAGGCCCATCTCGGCGGGCTGGGGCCATTTTTCGGCGATGAAGGGGCGGGCTGGGACATCGGCTTCCGGGGTATCAAGGCGGCCTTGCGCTCCGGCTGGACAAAACGCACCCGCACGAGTCTTGCGGAGGCGGTGCCGTCGGTCCTGGGAGTGAAGCATCTGTGGCAGGCCACGGTGGGTGAGCCAATCGCCAACGGTCAGCTCACCCGCGCACAGATCGCTTCAATCGCACCGGTAGTCATCGAGCACGCCAGCGCCGGCGACCGTATCGCCATGCGCGTGCTCAATGAAGCCGCCGACGCCCTGGCTGACATGTGTGCCCTCATCCTCGATGAACTGGAGATCATCGGCGAAGGCTACCCGCTGATGGGCATGGCCGGTGTCATCCAGCACTCCCCTCTCTACTGGCAGATACTCACCGACAGCATCCTCCGCCATGACTCCTCGCTGGTGCCCGAGGTCGTGCCCGTGAAGATGGCTGTCGGTGCCGCCATGCAGGCCATGCAGGCAGCCGACGTGCAGATAGACTCACAGCTTCGCGCTCAGATTCTACAGACGCAGGCGGCCTTCCCGGCCGCCCGAGTAATCACACAGAACTGACAGACCGCAGTGACAAACTGCTACTTCCCGGAGGCGATCACCTTGCTGCAGATGGAATACCTGCAAAGAGTTCGCAAGTTGATTGATGACCTTGAGAGCAGATCGGCCAAGCAGACGGAGGCCGCCGCAGAGGCCATAGTCAATGCCCTGGTCGCGGGCAATGAATTCTACATAAGCTCTCTGGGGCACGGCAATGACGGTGATCTGCTGCATCGCGCCGGTGGGCTGGTGGCCGCCCAGCCGTTCAGCTTCAGCTTCAACATCCGCGATGGCAGCGAGCGCGACCGGCCGCGTGAGAAGCCCTACGACACCGGTCTGGAAGCCGCGCGCGTCGCTGTCCGGGGCAGCCACATGCGGGCCGGCGACTGTATCATCCTCGGCTCGGTGTCCGGCCGCAGCACCGCTCCGGTGTCGCTGGCCATCGCCGCCGGCGAAATCGGCGCTACGACAATAGGCGTCACAGCCTTAGAGTACAGCTCGCAGATCGCCGCCATACACTCGTCAGGCAAGAAACTCGGCGAGGTATGCGATATCGTAATTGATAACTGCGTCCCGTACGGCGACGCTTCGATGGAGGTGCCCGGGCTGTCGGAGCAGGCGGTTCCACTATCGGGCGTGGCGACCATCATGACCTGCTGGATGATCTGCACCGAGGTTATCGAGAAGCTGCTGGCCAGGGGCGTGGAGCCGAGCTACTACATCAGCGTCAATCGCCCCGACGGGCCACAGTTCAATGAAAAGATGCAGGAGCAGTTCAAGCGTCAGGGCTACTAAAGGAGCTGAGACAATATGTCAGCGCAAGCGTATTTCGATGCCACAGCAGTAGGACTTGAGAAGCTCAGAGACGAGCAGATGGGCAATATCGAGGCCGCCGCCGAACTTCTGGCCGATACCATCCAGGCCGGCAAGGCCATCTTCGCATTCGGCGCCAGTCACTCGTTCATGCTCCCTATGGAGCTGGTGTATCGCACCGGCGGCCTCATGCTCGTAAACCCCATCTACCCGCACGGCATGGATCTGACGGTGCGGCCGGTGGCGATGACCTCGCAGATCGAGCGTATCCCCGACTACGGTCGCGTGCTGCTGGAGAATTCCCCGGCCCGCGCGGGCGATGCGCTGCTTATCGCCTCCACCTCCGGCCGCAATGCGGTGGTCATTGACATGGCTCTGGCCGCTCAGGAGCAGGACATCAAGACTATCGGCATCACGTCCGTGGAATACAGCACCAGCGTGCCGAGCCGTCATCCCAGCGGCAAGCGGCTGCTGGATTTGTGCGACATCGTGATTGACAATTGCGCGCCACTGGGCGATGCGGCTGTCGAGGTGCCCGGTGTCGAGCAGAAGACCGGCCCGCTGTCAACGGTGCTGGGCGTGGTGGTGGTGAATGCCATCGCCTGCCAGACGATAGCGAACTTGGTCGAACGCGGCATTGACCCGCCGATTTACATCAGCGCGAACATGCCGGGCGGCGACGAGCACAACGCCCGCCTGCTGGCCGAAAACTCCGCGCGGATACACTATATGTAGGAAGCAGGCACAGACGAAGCCCGTGCAGAATATCAAGGAAGAGTGTGCATCGCTATGACGGGTGGCTTATAGGGAGACACCGGAAATGGCTTCGCGGAAGAAGGCCTCCAGAGATAGCTATTCTTATGGCATCGGCGAATGGTATGGGCGTTCGTTCGTGCATCTTTCGCCAGATGAACGGCGGGATTATGCAAGACTCCAATCGCTTCCCAAGAAACAACGCCCCAGTGAGCCTTGTATCCCCCGCTCCACACGTGACCAGGTCGTCGAATGCACAAAAGACGGCGGTGTCTGCTCTCTGCGTCAGTATAAGCGCGATGGCTGTACAGGAAAGGTGAGTGTAGCTCCGAGTGACGTGGATATTTTGTGTACGACGTGCCCGTATCGCTTCTATCAGGACCAACTCATTTTTCGGTGGATTGGGGAGACCATCCTGGATCATCCGCAGCCCGCTGTGCTGCCTCAAGTGGACTTCTTGCTGCCTGAAGAAGAACTGTCCGTAGAAAGCAGCGACGCCGGCCGGAAAGTCGCGGGACGTAAGGCAGTCGGACGGATTGATCATGTGCTGGTTCATCCTGATACTTCCGTCCTTTCGTGGTGCGCGTTGGAAATGCAGGCGGTATATTTCTCGGGCAGTTCCATGAGAAATGAGTTCGATCTGCTTATGAAGCCGGCAAGTGAAGGTCTGCCGTTTCCAGCGAGGCGGCGACGGCCGGATTTCCGTAGCAGCGGACCGAAGCGACTGATGCCGCAGCTTCAGATTAAGGTGCCCACGCTCCGGCGGTGGGGAAAGAGAATGTGCGTTGTCGTAGATTCAAGCTTCTTCTACGCCATGGGCCCCATGGAAGAGGTTAACAATCTGTCGAACTGTGATATTGTGTGGTTTGTCGTAGGATACGAGGAAGGAAACGGCAAGATTCACTTGCGACAGGATGACGTCCATTTGACAACGCTCGAACATGCTGTAAGGGGCTTGACAGCCGGACGCCCCGTAAGTTTGTCAACCTTCGAGGCGCAGATCCGCGACAGACTGGAGAACTCATGACGCGGGTAGCCAATCCAGCGTCTTTCCGATCATGAGTTCCTGCTTGGCGGTGTGATGCGTAGTTTTCATCGCGATGAGGCGGGTGGCAAAGCCATGTTTAGTCGCTAGGGCTCTGATCTCATCGGCGTTATCGTACGTCATCAGGAAGTCACCGCTCAAGGCACTTACGATGGTAAAGAGGGCCTTGTGATCAATCTCTGAATACTTGTATAGTCGCCTGCCCGCGACGGTGTACGGTGGATCAATAAAGAATGCACAGTCAGTACAGTGTGCATTTGCTTTCAGAACCTCGATACCGTCGCCCTGAATGAATGTCATTTGGTCTTTCCGCTCGATTATGTCAAGGATTCGCCGCCGGAGAGTATCAGGATACCAGCGCGATGTCAGCCCGCGACCATTCTCCCCGCGTTTGAAGACTCCAGCGCCGGGGGCTAGAATCCCTCCGCGGGCCACGCGATTCTTCACAATTGTGGCGAATGCACGATTCTCTAACGAACGGCCCTGGTCTGCAATAACGCGCTGGACCGACTCAGGGGACGGCACGAATCGTGCAATCTGCTCAGCCAACCAGGGGCCGCCCCCGTTCAATATCGTCTGCCATACTGCGGCCACGTCCTCATCCAATTCGACCAGCGTGGCACGAGCGGCCAGGTTCTCAAAGATGGCGGTGAGGCTTACAATGCCACCTCCGGCAAAAGGTTCGATCAGCTCGGGCAGCGGGTTGCCCTGCCTGCGAAGCCATGCCCGCACATAGGGAACGAGCCAAGTCTTACCACCAGGATATCGGAAGGGACTGCGTTGTGGAACTTGGGATACGTTCACCGCGCACACGATTGGCTCTTCAGCCGTGCCCGGTTCATCTCCCGGAGATGGAGGTGGTACAATCCCTGGAATGCGAAGCTGGCCTTGCTCTGCCTGCATTCCGTTCCGTCTTTCCTGGGTACTGGCTGTCTGGCTTGCTAGGTAGGCATCGAGCGCATTTCGATGCACGAGCCAGTCTCTACCAAACTTTGCTGCAGGCAGTTTTCCTTCGCGGAACAGTAATCGGGTGTGCTGAACCGTGTATCCGAGGAGATCAGCGATTTGTTCAGTGGTAAGATAATCATTGTGGACTTTATGTGTCATGTTCTCTAAGGAATATACCGCTTATTGTTGCCATTGTCAAGCCGTGACATT
>JALGTY010000100.1 GCA_029821145.1 Candidatus Zipacnadia bacterium | reverse complement strand
ACCTCTTTGCGCGAGGCTGTACATCTCGATTGGGAGGTTGTTTCCGTGCCGGCGCGAAATTCTCCTTGCTACGAGGCATCATTCTATGGAGGGTCACGTCGCAGCCTGGGCGCGCAGTTGATATCGCCCTGTAATTGTGGCCTCTAGATTTCCTGAAGACAACCCGTGCAAAAGGCTGAGGAAAATGTGGGCAACTTTCGCGGATGTGGGTAGTGTGGACAGGGCTTGCTGTTTTTCACCAGCCTTATCAACACGACGAGTCACTGCGACGCTTGACTTAGGGTCGGTTTTCCACCAAATCCACGTCCCTACTACTACGACTACTAGCCTTTAATATACAATCTAGTACAAGTACAAGGTGGGGATAAGTTAACTGAGATTATTCGTGAAGAGAAGCCTCGGGCTGGAAGCTGAGAACGCGAGAATTCGCGTTCTCACCTGACCTGCGCAAGGCGCAGGTCAGGCCGAGCTACGCGTTGGTGAATGATTCGGGTTAAATGTTGCCATCAAGCATCAGGATTTTACATGTTGAGAGCTGGAAAGTGCATAGCAACAGTGGACAAGTGCCGGACAAACCATGTACAATTACGCAGTCCAAAGCCATACAGACTTCTACCAAGTATTGAGTGCGGCTGCACATAATGCCCGATGCGTTTACGATTGGCAAGCAGACATGGCGCTGGCCAGCGAGGAAACAGATGGCTAAGCGCGTTTGATTCGGCTGGCTGGCTTGAACTTTGCCTGTATTGAGCCTGCTGAAAGCCCTGCCTGCCAAGTGGCCGAAGTGTCTATACTGAGCTCGCCGCAGCATAAGTATTCAAGGGAGGTAGTTTGAGCATGTTCAGCGTTACCTGTGAGCAGCACGCGTTGTTTGAGAAGGTGCAGCTTGTATCGCGTGGCGTATCCGGCCGCAGCACTCAGCCGATCCAGAATAACATCTTCTTGCAGGCGGCCGGGGACAAGCTAACGCTGGTGGCTACCGATATGGAGTTCATTGGCGTGAAGACGACAATGGCGGTAGATGCAGCCGAGGAAGGCACCATAACGGTACCGGCGCGGATTCTGACCGACCTGGCGGGAAGGCTGCCGGCGGGGCCAGTCAGCCTGGTTGCCGACGAAAGCAATTCATTGAAGATAAGCGGTGGGCACTCGGAGTTTGATATCCGGGGTCTGCCGGCCGACGATTTTCAGCAGCTTCCCGAGCTTGACGACCCCACCAGCTTCTCGATGACGCAGGCTGATCTACTTGAGATTCTGGATCGCACCGTCTTCGCCACTTCCACCGACGAGACGCGGCCAATCTTGACTGGCACGCTGTTCAAGATATCCGGCAAGAAGTTGGAGACGGTCGCTACCGATACCTATCGCCTGGCGCTCTATGAGACTCTACTGGCCTCCGAGGTCGAACGCGATCAGGAGGCGATCATTTCGCGTCGGCCATTGGTCGAGCTGCAGCGCATGCTTGACCCGGACGCCGAAGCAGAAGCCGAGATACGCATTTCTCAGAATCAGGTCGAGTTCGTCGTCAGTGAGACCATCATTGGCTCGCGGCTCATTGATGGGCAGTTTGTCAACTACCCCAAAGTGATCCCGACGGGTGGCGACAAGAAGATCACTGTCAAGTGCGCTGAACTTGCAAGTGCGTTAGACCGCGCGCTTGTCGTCGCCAGGCAGGACGCTTACCGAGTAGTGTTGCGTGCCAAAGGCGAGACCATGACGGTTAGCGCCAAGAGCCAGGATGTCGGTGAGGCCGAAGAGACCCTCAATGTCTCCATGGAGGGAGACGATGCCGAGATCGCCTTCAACGCCGAGTTCCTGCTCCATATGCTGGCGGCAATTGAGAGCGAGGAATTGCTATTGGAGCTTTCCGGTCCGCTCAACTCCGGCCTGCTGCGCCCTGCGGACGATGAGAACTACCTGTACGTCCTAATGCCCATGCAGATCATGTGAGGCGCCGGGATTGCACATTACCAAACTCGCTCTGGAGAACTTCCGCATCTATCCGGAGCTGCAGATGGAATTCTCACAGGGGCTGACTATTATCGTCGGCCCCAATGCGTCTGGGAAGACCAGCCTGCTCGAAGCCATTCACCTGCTGGCCACCACCAAGTCGCCACGCACGCGCATTGACCGCCAGCTTGTCCGCTCCGGTGCGCCCTACAGCCGCCTGCAGGGGCAGTTCGTCTCCACGCAGGACCAGGCAACTGATATCTCGATAGTCCTGCCCGGTGAGCACGCCGACCAAGCCGAACAGATCACCACGGCCAAGCAGGTCAAGGTGAACGGCGCAGCCATTGACAGCGTCTCGCAGATGATCGGGCGAGTGCCGGTGGTCATGTTCTCCACCGAAGACCTCAGTATCGTCAAGGGTTCGCCAGGCTACCGGCGCAGATTTCTCAATGTGGCTACCGCCCAGTTGCGGCCCCGCTATCTCGATGACTTGCAGCGCTACCGCAGAGCTTTGAGCCAGCGCAATGAAGTGCTGAAATTGATCCGCCATGCCGGTGCGCCCCGCAGCGGCGTGGAACCGTGGGACACCCAGCTTATCGAGGCGGGAGCGGCACTCGCCGCAGACCGGCAGGAGTTCACACAGATGCTGAGCGAGGCCGCCGAACTGGTGCACGGTGATCTTACCGATGGTGCCGAGAGGCTGGTGCTGCGCTACCAGGGCGACTTGGCCGACAGCGATGATGACGAGGCGCGCAAGGGGCGCTTTGCAGAGCTGTTGGCACAAAACGAGGACCGCGATGTTGAGTGCGGCTATACGACCGTCGGCGTGCACCGCGACGATTTCTCCATGATCGTCAACGGTACGGCACTGCGCAGGTACGGCTCGCAGGGCCAGCAGCGCACCGCGGCACTGAGCCTGAAGCTGGCCCAGGCCGATGTAGTGACGGCATGGCGCGAGGAGCCGCCGCTCTTGCTGCTCGATGATTGCCTCTCGGAGCTTGATGTCTGCCGCGGCAACCGCATCCTGGAGTTGGTTCAGCACCTGCAGGGGCTGATCATCACTAGTCCGGTGCTGAATGAAATCCTGAGCGCGCGAAGCGATGCGGACTTTTTCCGGGTCGAAAACGGCAGTCTCGAGCAGATAACGCCTGGTGCGGCCGAAATGCAATGAGGCACAGCGAGTTGAAACGCTCCAAGAATCTTGGGAACCGGGACGGCAAGTTGGGGCCGCTGCAGCGGGCGCTGAATGATTACTTGGCTGCCACTGGCAACCTGCAGCGTGGCACCTCCACCTTGTGTATCGAGCTGTGGCCGCAGGTGGTGGGGCCGTGGTATGCCCGCAAGACGCAGATTCTGGGCATCGACAATGGCGAAGCGCGCGTGCTTTGTGACGCGCCATCCACCGCTCAGCAGTTGCAGATGGATCAGGCCGAGATCATCAGCCGGCTCAACGAACGCCTGGGCGGCAAGTTTGTCAAAAGCATCCGGGCGTCCAGCGCGGGCCGCGCCGCCGGCCGTATCTCCGCACAGTTGAAGCGCCCAATGCAGGTTGTGATTGAAGACGCGGAGCTGCAGCAGGTGGTACTAAGCGAACAAGAAGTGGCCTTCTGCGAGGCGGTCACCAGCGAAATAGCCGATGAAAAACTCCGCCAAAGCTTCCTGAACGTACTGACCAACGACCTTAAACGGCGCTGTCTGAAGCAGCAGCGGGGATACCGCAACTGCACCATCTGCGGGGGGCTGCACAACGAAATCGGCCCCTACTGTATCGCCTGCGCCACTGCAGTGGGCAGCGGGGCGGCACAGCGGCGGAAGGAGTGAGACAGTTGGCCCAGATACAACTTCGGCAGCTTGACGAGTACCGTTGGCTGGTGCCACAGGACAAGGGCCTGGGCATGCGCACCGACGGCATGATCTTTGCAGATGAGAAGCTAATTGAGGACCTGCGCAATGATCCGACGCTACAGCAGGTCGCCAACGTCGCGACGCTACCGGGCATAGTCGGCAAATCGCTGGCGATGCCTGACTGCCACATGGGCTACGGCTTTCCTATTGGAGGGGTGGCAGCCTTCGACATCCACGAGGGCGTCATCTCGCCCGGGGGCGTGGGCTATGACATCAATTGCGGCGTGCGGCTGCTGCGCAGCGATCTGACCCGGGACGATATCGAAGACAAACTTGAGGACCTGACCGGGAGCATCTTCAGCAGCGTCCCTGCCGGCGTGGGCAAGAGCGGCTCCTTCAGGCTGAGCCGCAAGCAACTGGAGGCGGTGCTCAACGACGGGGCGCGGTGGGCGGTGGCTCAGGGCTACGGCACTGAGGAGGACCTGCAGCACACCGAAGCCGGTGGCTGTATGCCCGGTGCGGACGCCTCGGCACTGAGTTCGCGGGCCTTGGAGCGCGGCGGCCCGCAACTGGGCACTCTCGGCTCCGGTAACCACTTCCTGGAAATCCAGGTGGTTGACCGCATAGATGACGAGCAGGTGGCGGCCGCCTTCGGTATCGAGCAGGTGGGCCAGATCTGCGTGATGATCCACTGCGGCTCCCGCGGTCTGGGGCACCAGGTGTGCGATGACGCCATCGGGGTGATGCTCAAGGCCGCCAAGAAATACGGAATCGAGCTGCCCGACCGACAGTTGGCCTGCACGCCGGTGGATTCGCCGGAGGGGCGCACCTACTATGCAGCTATGGCCGCTGCTGCGAACTACGCATGGGCCAACCGCCAGGCGATCACGCACCAGTTGCGCGAACGCTTTGAGCAGACGTTGAAGGCCGGCAGCGAAAAGCTCGGACTGCGGTTGGTATATGATGTTGCCCACAATGTGGCCAAATTCGAGAAGCATCAGGTGAACGGTTTGGAGAAAGAGCTCTGCGTACACCGCAAGGGAGCGACGCGGGCCTTTGGACCGGGACACCCGGAGCTGCCTGATGACTACCGGCAATATGGCCAGCCGGTGCTGGTGCCCGGAGACATGGGCACCGCGTCTCATCTGCTGGTGGGCACCGCCAGCGCCATGGAGCAGAGCTGGGGCTCGACCTGCCACGGCGCGGGCCGGCGCATGAGCCGCAAGGCCGCGCTGCGCAGGCAGCACAGTAACGAGGTCCTCGCAAAGCTCACACAGCAGGGCATTGTGGTGCGCTCAGTCGGCAAGAAGACGCTGGCCGAGGAGGCCCCGGAAGCGTACAAAGATGTTGATGAGGTCGTAGCCGTCTGCCACGGGGCAGGCATATCCACGCGTGTGGCCCGTCTGCGGCCGCTGGCGGTCATCAAGGGCTGAGCCGCGTGCTACAATATCCCACGTAGCTCGGGCAGCCGCGTTCAGTAGCTCTCCGCACGTCACCCGCGCGTGTCGTCCGTCGGCTGTCGCTGTGCACATGGCCGGCGCCACAGGAACAGGTGCCCCAGACGTCGAGGCTGATCCACCACCAGCGCGATGGCGGCCATCAGGTACAGGAAGGAGAACAGCACGTGCATCTGGTCGCCGCGGAACCCCATCACCTGCCCGTCGAAGAAGGCATCCACAGCCCCGGGAGCGACCAACTGACCGGCGAACAGGCCAAACAGCAGCAGCGCCTGGCTGACCGAGAGCCGCAGTGTCGCCAGCATCACGACGGCCAGCAGCGACTGCGCGGCGGTGAGCCATATCTCCTGCATCTGGAAGTTGCCCATCGGCAGGGGGTGTTGCAGGGTACCGGACGAAACGGCGTACACGCCCGGGATCATCCCCACCAGCAGCGTCCACTGGTTGAGCTTTGCCGACAGCAGGCTGCCCAGAGCCAGTCCGGCCCTCCCACGCAGGGCGAACAGGATCGCCACCACGAACTCCGGGGCCTCGGACGCGAGCGGGGCGAGCCACTGGACAAGCAGGAACTCGTTGATGCCGAAGGCCTTGCCGGTGCCCAGCAGCCCCTCGCAGAAGTGTTCGGCGGTGGCGACGATGGTCCCCGCCGCGAATACGAACAGCAGGATCGTCCAGGCCCTGCGCGTGACACGGGGCAGGCTGCAAAGGTAGGCCCCCGGCCCTTCGGCCTCGAGTTGTTCGGCTCGCGGGCGTCGTCCCGCCAGCACTATGTACCAGACGAACAGCCCGACGAAAACAATGCCGTCGTACCAGGCTAAGGTTCCCTTGATGGGTATGAGGAACGCGTACAGTGTGGCGATGGCCAGGAAGCGCACCTCCAGGCGGCGCTCCTCCTCGAGTACCACCGGACGGCGTGTCTTCACCCAGAAGATGATCGCCACTACCGCCCATGCGACCCCGATGATCAGTCTGTTGGCACCGGTCATGTTGGCGATGGCGTATTGCGAGTAGTCGCCGTCAGGGAACTTACCCGCCTGCCAGGTGAAGTACATGTCCACGGCGTATTCGGGGAGCACTGCGATGACGGCGACCGCGGCCAGTGCCAAGGCTTGGGACACGTCCGCCTGGGCCGCGTCGCAGGCCCACACGAGCAGGAAGGCAGCGGCCATGATGGAGGCGCCGGACATCACAGCAATCAGCGGAGCCGACAGCTCCACGTGGGCGAGGGCAACCACGACGCCGGGCAAGGTCGCGAAAGCGGCAAGAACAATGGGGAAATACGGCTTGCGCACCAGCATTCTCTCCTCAGGGCGTGCAGCCGAGGTCCAGCCACACGCAGTCATTGCGCGTGGCCAGAGGTCTGACACCCGGAGCGAGACCGGTCGGGAGACCAGAAGATATTCTTCGTGGTGTTGGCCTTCCCGGAGCGGCAGCAGGCCGCTCTGCTACTCCCCTCTGGCGCGTGGTACAATTCTAACAGATTTGCGTTCGAGATGCAACACGGCCAAGTGACGGTCTTCCTGAAAACGAAACACCACCTTTCGCCATACATCCTGTTCTGCGGCTTGCCCCTCTACAGCATTTGGCTTATAGTTACATTCGGAAGCCACGGGAGTCAACGACCTCGGGCTGGAAGCTGAGAATGCGTCCGCATTCTCACCTGACCTCTGCAAAAGAACGCAGAGGCCAGGCCGAGCTACGCGTCTTGTGAATTATTCGAGTTAGACCGCCGCCGGATCAAAGCCACCGGCCGCACCGTCGAAGGAGTGTGCACCGCGATGCTCGATCGCAACCTGCTCAGAGAACAACCCGACCTGATCCGCGAGGCTCTCAATAACCGCGGGTCCGACTTTGACCTCGACCGGCTCATAGAGCTGGACGAAAAGCGCAGGGAGTTGCTCGGAGTTGAGCAGCTCCGCGCCATGCGCAATGAGCTTTCTCAGCAGATCGGCCAGATTATACGTGATGGCGGTGATGCTGAATCGCTGAAGGCCGAGGTGGCCGCGCTCAAGGACCAGATCGGCGGCATGGAGGGGGAGCTGGCGGAGGTCGAGGCCGAATTCGAGCAGATGATGTTGGAGATCCCCAATATCCCGTTGGCCGAGGTGCCCATTGGCGAGAGCGAAGAAGACAATGTCGTGGTGAAAGAATGGGGCGAGCCGCGGCAGTTTGATTTTGAGGTTCTCCCCCACTGGGAGATCGGCGAGAAGCTCGGCATCCTTGACTTTGAGGGCGCAGCACGCATCGCAGGTGCGCGCTTTGTCACCAGTATCGGCGCCGGCGCGACACTGGAACGCGCCCTGATCAACTTCATGCTCGACACCCACACGCGCAAACACGGTTACACCGAGGTCTTCCCTCCGTTCCTGGCTAATGCTACCTCCCTGACGGGCACCGCCAATCTGCCCAAGTTCGAAGACGACCTCTTCAAGACCATTGACGGATACTATCTCATCCCCACCGCCGAGGTGCCGCTGACCAATATGCACCAGGGCGAGATCCTGGCGGCGGAGGATTTGCCCAAACACTACTGCGCATATACCGCCTGCTTCCGTCGCGAGGCCGGGGCCGCCGGGCGCGAATCGCGTGGCATGATCCGCCTGCACCAGTTCCACAAGGTCGAACTGATGAAGTTCGTCACCCCCGAGACCGCCGATGAAGAGCTGCACAAACTCATGACTGACGCCGAAGCCATCCTGCAGGCGCTTGCCTTGCCCTATCGGGTGGTAGCGCTGTGTATGGGCGATTTGGGGGCTCAACCCCGCCAGACCTTCGATCCGGAAGTCTGGATGCCGGGGATGCAAAGCTGGGTTGAGATCGGCTCGTGGAGCCAGTACGGTGATTACCAGGCGCGCCGCTGCAATACTCGCTATCGGCCTGCCCCGGAGGCTAAGCCGGAGTTCGTCCACACGATGAACGGCTCCGGGCTGGCGACCGGCCGCACCGTCGCGGCGATCCTGGAAAACTACCAGCAGGCCGATGGGACGGTGGAGGTGCCCGAAGCTCTGCGGCCTTACATGGGCGGAATGCCGGTAATCGTCCCGCCGCTGCCATAGGCGAGATGCAGACGTGTGGGTCCGGTTTTCCAACCTGTCGCCGAGACGGAGGCTGAAAGATGCCCGCCGGAGCAGTGGCCGTGATACTGCTGCTGAATGGTCTGCAGATCGGCCTGCCGCAGCCGGCCTTTGTGCAGGATGGCCGCGCCTGGCTGCCGGCGCGTGCAGTGCTGACTGCGGCCGGCTACGGAGTCCAGTACCTGGCGGCCCGCAACTGCATGGTGGTCAGCGGCCAGGGGCCCACCGCGACCATCTATCTAAATAGCCGGCAAGTCACCCTCGGCCAGGAGAACAGAACCCTCGCCGGCGCGCCGCGCCAGATCAATGGCACTCTCCATGTGCCTGCAGGCTTCTTTCCGCTCATCGGTATGGCGCTGCAATGGGATGCTGAAACCAAATCGCTGCACCTGCGCACCCAACAGCGCACCCCCGTCAATGTGACCATCCGACAACTCAAGGCTGACCCGTTTCGATACCTGGGCCGGTGTGTGGAGGTGCTGGGCGAGTACGCCGGCGCGCCGCCGGCCGGACGAAGCGACTGGCGACTGCGTGGCCGCTACGAACTCATATCGTGCATGTTCGGCGAGATTAGCCCGGTTGCTGCTCTGCCACAGCCGCCTTTGGCGCTGCCGTGCGGCTACCGGCTGGAGGTTGTCGGGAAGGTGTGCATGTCCAAGGACGCAGCTTTACGCTTAGACATTCTTGAAATCCAGCAGCCGCCGGGCCTGGCCGCACTGACCTGCATCCTCAGCACCGCCCGAGCCACTTACCGCCCGGGCGAGCAGGTGCTCATCGAGGTGGAGCTTAGCAATCATACAGATCATCCCATTGAGCTTGGTTCCTCGGTCAGTGCGCAACTCACCATCGCCAAGCGTAGCAATCTGCAATATCGCGCGGGCATCGAGGGGTACCCACTCCAAAGGAGTGAGTCAGGCGTGGGTCGGGCTTCGCGCCCGACTGCGCAGTTGTGGGAGGAGCCGCTGGTGCTTCCCGACGCTATACAGCCTGTCGATACCCAGGTTCTGACGTACCGCTGGGTGCCTGACAAGCAGGCCGAGCCGGGCGACTATCTGCTGGAGCTTTACACAAATACGGAACTGTGGGCTCACCAGTGGTGTTTTACAATACAGGATACGCTGCCCGCGGAGGGGGCTGAACAGCGATGAGGCCGGATGACCAGATAGAGCACAACCCCGGCGACGATCACAGCGGTCCCAACCTGCTGGCCGCCGTCGGCGGGTATCACAAACGCCGGCGGCCCGGCTGGTACCTCGCCCTGGTGCTGCTGGGCTTTGGCCTTGGTGCGGTGCTGGCCCTGGCCGTGGGCCAGCAGAGTCCCCCGGCAGGGAGTGACCAGGTGCTGCGCCCCAGCGACGCGTTGGCACCGACTCCAGAGCCAATCCGCTCCGGCCTGGTGTTTGCTACGAGCATAACCGCGCCGGAGAAAACTCCCGACATGCTGCCTGCCGGCGTCAAGATTATCTACTGCCACTTCCGTCTCCCGGGCGTAAAGGATATTCGCAGCCTGTCGGGGCGTTGGTCGCATGACGGAGAAGCGCAGGGGGAAATACTGCCGGAGGAATTTGTCGGCAAGATCACTTACGGCGCTGCGGTGGGCTACGCCATCATGCAATCCCCCTCAGAGGCAGGCTTTTCCAAGGGCATCTATGAAGTCGCGGTCAGCACCGCCGAGGGGGTGGTGCGCGAAAGCAGCTTCGTGGTGGTGCAAGAGCCCGACAAGATACTCGACCAACCTGCGCCTCAGGCTGTTGGCGTTCAGCTCACGAATGCCACCATCTGCGCCGGTGTCACAGAAGCCGGCGAACCCCGAAGCCCCCAAACCACCTTCGCCACCGATGATGAAAAGATCTACCTGGCCTTCAAATTCACCAATGCTGAGCCCGGCAGTGTGGTGCGAATTGAATGGCTGTTTCACGGCCAGGCGATACCCTCCGCCGTGCGCGAGATCACCTTGGAATCAGCGCAGGGCTGGGCTCACGGCTGGATTGGCCGTGATGAGGCGAACCTGTTGGTTCCCGGCAGCTACCGCGCGGTGGTCAAATCGGTGCCTGACGGCGAACCCCTGGCCAGCGCCACGTTCCTGGTCAAGGCCGCACAGTTAAGCCTGCGCTGCTATCCTCGCATAGATAGGTTTCTACCAGGCCATTGCCATTCCCCCCCAGTTTCAGGTACAATTGGCCTGTCAGAAGTAAGGCAAGCTACCATAACTGAAAGGCGGCGTTAGCTATGGCGGAAAACACCTCGGGCACTGGCGGGCCTGTCCCTGAGGAGATTAAGGGTTGGAACTGGGGCGCATTCTGGCTGAACTGGATCTGGGGCATCGGCAACAGCGTCTGGATCGCTTTTGTGGTACTGGTTCTGGGGCTGATCTGGCAGATTTACCTCGGGGTCAAGGGCAATGAGCTGGCCTGGCAGAACCGCAAATTCGAAAGCGTGCAGCAGTTCAAAGACACGCAGGCCGCCTGGTCCAAGTGGGATCATCAGTTTCGTCGGGGGTCTCCTGATTGCGCTCCTGGCGGGTGGCTTGGCGATTTTCGCCGGGGCCGCCAGCCAATCCGGCAACTTCTGATAGCCGCTGGCTGTAGCGCGAAAGTCAGTTGCCTTTTCAGGGTAGGCGGTTGTGCCCCTACTCGACAACCGCCACCGCGTATATGTCCAACTGCGGCACGGTGAAGCTGACTAGCCGGCCGCCTGCTGGTTCTGTGATTTCATAATCCAGCAATACCTCCTCAGCTACGTCTGGTGACAGCAGCCGCACTTTGCTGACCTCACAATCGTCCGCCATCCGCAGCTTCACCTGCAGGTTTTTCTCCGGATGGATTTCGGGATCCCACGCGCCTCGGAGTGCCGCGGCCTTATTGAGCGGCTTGCCGCCCCAGGTGCCCTCCTCGAGGAGCTTGATGAAGCCCTCACTCAGCCCACTCTGTTTGACCTTGTCCGGATCGCGCCACCACTTGCCGTCATCTTTGAGTCGTGGGATGTTGAAGTTGACAAGTTGGACGACGTACTTAGCGGCGGGATTCTTCATCACGGTCAACTCAACAGTCACCGGCTTGTCAGCGACCTCACAAGTCTGCGGCGTCGTCATGATCTGACGGAGTGCGGCCGGAATTCGCCGCAGCCACGTCGTTTTGTCACGCTCACACTCCGGGATGCCGGTTTTCATCCAGCGGCTGGGACCATCGTTGAAGCTGATGGGGCACTCGCCGCGCGGCAGGTAAGCGACCGTGCCCTTACCCACCGTCTCTTGCATCGGCTTGTCGCTGAGGCTCGGCCCGACAAACAGCGGCGCGTTGTCGCGCTCGCGCCCCCATTCGTCATAAGTACCAACCTCGCCGAACAGCACCAGCTTGCCGCCCGCCTTGACGAACTCAGACAGCGTTTCATACTGCGCATCGCTGATGACCGGCACGTGGGCCAGTACCAGAGCATCCAGATCGGCGAGGCCTGCGGAGGTAATGTCGCGGTCGAGAATGTCGCGGAAGAGGATGCCGTCTTCCCAGAGCAGTTGCGAGGCCGGGAAGCACATGGTCGGCTGATTGAGGTAGGCCTGCTGGGTCGAGGTCCAGATACCAACATTCGCCTCCATCTGTGAGCCGACGAAGAGGTCGGAATGGTCCTTCCAGAAGTTGTTGTAGAGGATGACGGCTTCCTGCTGGAGGGGGCTCAGGGTGTTGACGTAGCTGTAGTTGGCATCCGGTACGAGGCCATTGGCATGAGTGTTGGCGATCCAGGCCTTGGTGATATTCTCGTGGCCCGGCGACTTGGGAGTATGCCACCAGCCGAGAGCCATGAGCATGAGTATGGCCTTGTCACGGCCGACGGCCTTGAGATAGCGATACTGGTAGGCATGGGAGGTGATGTAGCGGCCGCCACCGTAGTCCTTGAACTCGTCGCTGCCCGGGGTGCCGATACTCACC
>JALGTY010000565.1 GCA_029821145.1 Candidatus Zipacnadia bacterium | reverse complement strand
GGCGGTCTGCCGCGACATTGCGATTGCCGACGTACTCGGCGACGAGGCGCCGGAGATTATTTGCGCTTGTGAGGACGGCACGGTGAAGATACTCGACACCGAGGCCGAGGTACTTGGCTGGTACCAGGCTGCCGGGTGGATGCGCTATGTGGCCGTCTGCGAGCTGGACGGCAACGCCGACACCAGGGAGATCGTCGCCGCCTGCGACGACGGCAGCGTATATGCCTTGCAGGTGACGCAGTAGACAGATTCGGGAGCGCAACGATATACTTACTCGCGTAGGATAGGCTTTGCCAAATGGCTATTGCGTCGCACAAGCTTGCCCGCCATAGCTTTAGCGAAGGCGGGGCTTTCCAGACGCTGCTGTTTTTTTGACATGGGCTCCATGCGGGGACTGTCCCTTCAGGGACTGTCCCCTGGGTGTAGATCGTGGATAGCGCCCATGTAGCGCAGGCTTCCACAAACAACTATCGCGTAGGTCGGGCTTCCCGCAGGCCCTGCCTGCCCTGAGCTTGTCGAAGGGAGCGAAGTCGAAGGGCAGCCCGACAGCCGTTGTCGTTTGGAAGGGCCGTGTCGAGTTGCGGTGAGCTTGTCGAACCGCAAGGAGGCCGGCCCACTTGGTACGGAGCGGATAACGCACAGCTAGACCATCCGGGAGTAATCGCATGAAACCAGGCAGCATTACCGTCACAGAAGCAATTCCGCGTGGAACCGACCCGGATTCAGGCGCGGAGATTAAGCAGTTGACCAGCGCCCCGGCAATCCATGATCACATATACTGTGAAGTGCCCTACATGGACCCCTCATCGCGCTGGCTGATGTACACCGTCGCCTATCGGACATACGGCCCGGTGGAAGTCTGGCGTGCCGATCTGCAAACAAACTGGCTCACACCTGTTTGCCAGGATATGCCCGGCGTCCACCGTGGCGTCGCCATCAGCCCCGACCAGCGCTATTGCCACGCTCGACCAGCAGACCTATCGCATCGAGGGGCTGCCCGAAGTTCGCTCTATGGGCTCTGTCGCTCCTGACAACAACACCTACATTTTCGCCACCAAGCTCGACAGGCAGCTTTTCGGCATCGTAAGATGTGACCTGGCGGCCGGCAAGTGGGAGGTAGTCCACGAAGGCACCGACATCTGCAATGCCCATCCGCAGATCGAGCCGGGCACGGGAGATGACTATCTCATCCAGCACAACCGGGGCTGTGAGTTTGACGACCAGGGCCGCTGCCTGAGACTCACCGGCGATATCGGCGCGACGCTGTATCTGATTGACAGCAGTGGCGGCAACTACCGCGAGCTGCCGGTCGGCAAGCCGCACACCTGGCGCGTGCAGGGCCATCAGTGCTGGATGGGCACCACCGGCGAAATCCTGCTTACCATAAATGGCAGCCCCACTGCTACGGCCAATGAGATGAAAGAAAAGGGCCTTCTTCTCGGCGTGCGCCCCGGCGATAAGCAGGCCCGCGTGGTGGCCAGAGACTACCTCTACTCCCATCCTAATGCTTCACGCGATGGCCGCTTCTTTGTCAGCGACACCTTCTACGACGCAGCGATCGTGGTCGGCTCGATCGAGACCGGCAACAAGCGCGTGCTTTGCCAGTCCGCTTCCTCTTTTGGCAGCCCTCAATATACCCATCCGCACCCCTACTTCAGCCCGGACTGCAAGTGGGTCATCTACAACTCCGACTGCACCGGCATCCCGCACGTCTATGCTGCGCGTGTCCCCGACGGCCTCCTTGAGGAGCTTGAGACAAACTAACCCGAATAATTCACAAAACGCGTGGCTCGGCGTTCTCAGCTTCCCGTTCGGCAGGCTCACGGCCCTGAGCAATGTCGAAGGGCAGCCCGAGGTCATTGACTGCCGTGCGGAGCGTCGAGCGAAAAGGTGGAGCCACGAATGTTCCCTCTCGCCGAATTTGGTGGCTGGCTCTATGATTGGTCCGAGGACCTGCTGAGGGACTCCGACCCGTACGGCTGTTTTGTGTGGCGGGATGAGCCGGGCCCGAATCTGGTCTGCGTCAATGACCTTGTCTGGATTCAGTGGCTGCTGGGAAAGCTTGAGCCCACGACAGCGCAAAGAGATAGCTTAGTAGAGATAATCAATGCGTTTCAGCTCCCGGAGGGCGGCTGCTACGAGAATCCGCCGTTCAACCCCCATGGCTGGCAGCACGCCACCTGGCGGGCGTTGGCGTCGCTGAATATGCTGGGCGGGTCGCCTCGCTATCCGCTCACCTTCCTCGAACCACTGCGAGATGTCGAGACCTGCCGCAGGTGGGTTAGGGAATATACCTCGAGCGTAATAGCACGCGGTCACCATCGCTATGCGTTGGCGCCTTTTGTGGCTTCGCTTGGGATAAGCGAGGAGTGGGAGCAGGTTTTCTTCTCCGAAATCCAGTCGCACCAGAATCCGCAAACCGGGTTTTGGGGACCTGGCGTCGGGGGCTTCAGCCCTACTTTCCTCATCAGCGTCCTGCATTTGGCGTTCGGCCAGGAGGTGCCCTACGCGACCAGAGTCGTGGACACGGTCCTGGCCCGCGAGCACAGCGAGGGGTTCTATACGGATAGGTCGCCGAACTTCTATGACATGGATGCGGCGTTCATGCTCGATGTATTCTCCAATACCAACGGTTACCGACGCGACGAGGCACTTGCCGCACTCTCACGCATGGATGCCACACTTTCCGACATGTGGGAGACGCGGCGGCAGCAGGTCTTCGATCATCACCCCCACCAGACGCTCGCCATCTGCGGCATCTGCTCCGTGCTTCAGGACGCCTTGCCTGACCGGGTAGTGGACGAGCATCGTTGGCCGTTCGTCTATGCCGAGGCACAGTTCCTCCGCGTGCCTG
>JALGTY010000099.1 GCA_029821145.1 Candidatus Zipacnadia bacterium | reverse complement strand
GACCACGACAATGGGCCCGTAGTCCTCGTATGCCCGCACGACCGGAATCGGGATCGAGTCGGTGCCTCCGAACACGATGGGTACCGCGCCGCACGAGAGGATCTTGCGCACGGCCTCGGTTGCCCGGTTCACAGTCGCACGCAGATCCATGGGGTCGCCCGGCACATCGCCGCAGTCAACAATCCGGACTTCGCGGCCATCGAGCAGCTCTCCGCCGAAATCGAAGTTGTAGCCCCCCAGCAACGAACGCCGGAAGCGAGACGACTTCTCGCGCAGATAGCGGGGCGCATTGTGGGTCGCCGGCTCATCCATCGCGTAAGGGATACCGTACGGCACGCCCAGGAAGGCGATGTCCGCCTGCAGCGTCTCCAGATCCGTCACCACAGGGACACCGATGTAGCTCTTCTCAGGGGGCACGGTCATCGGTGCGGTCCTCCTCCTGGTTGACTTGGGGTTCAGGAATAGACCCCGTATTTGTGCACGGCCTGGCTCATGGCGCGGACGTTTTCGAGTTTCATGTCGGCGGTGAGGCTGTTGGATGAAGAGATGATATACCCGCCGCCAGCGCCGATCTTCTCAATACGGTCGCGCACCTGGGCGGTGATGTCGCCCGGGGTCTTGTGCACCAGATCATCCATGAATATGTTGCCGACCAGGCAGATGCGGTCGCCATAATCGGCCTTTATCTGGTTGATGTCCATCACGTCCGGCTGGATCGGATGAATCGCCACCTGCCCCATCGTCAGCCAGTCGTCAAGTATCGGCCCCATGTCGCCATCGCTGTGGGCAATCAGTGGCAATTCCAGGGCGCTGGCCGCCTTCTGCTGAATCGGCAGGACCGTCTCGCGGTAGAAGTCGGGCGAGAACATCGGGCCGGAGTTGAACGCAACATCGTCAAACGCCCAGAAGATGTCGAAGCCGATCTCGGCCAGGCGTGGGGCTATACGGATGGTCCAGTCGGCGTATATCTCCATGATCTCGACGATGAGGTCGGGGGCGTCAACCATCGCGTAGGAAAAGGCCTGCAGGCCCATGCTCATGATGGTTGCGCCGATGCCGAGCCGAATACAGGCGACAGCGCAGAAATCTTCCTTGTTGGAGATGAACTCGGCGGCACTGTCGAAAAAGCCCTCAGCGTCCAGGTCCGGGAACTGCATCAGCTTCAGGTCGTCGCGGGTGTGAATCAAGCCCTCCCCGACGATGACGACGCCCTCCATGCTGGTTTTGCCCGCATATACCGGCGCGAAGGCGTTGTAGTTGATGTTATCCTTGCCCAGCGCGCGGCAGACCTTCTTCTGCTGCTCTGCGAGATATGCGCCGGAAGCCACCGGCGTGCCGTCCGGAGCGATGTCCCAGTTGACGTTGATTTCCTCGCCGCACAGCTTGCCGGCAAGCGAATCGTCAACGATGCCCTCCATCCAGGGCACACGGTCCGGAATGTCATGCCGCAGAGCAGCCAGAACCCGCTCTCGAGATGTCATCGCAATTCCTCACATGCTCTGAGAAAATCGGCCAAGGTTATGGTGTCACCGTAATGGGCCTCGAAATAACGAACCGCCCAGCGGGTGGCGATGCGCTCGTCAAAGGTGTCAGGAAGCTCAACGCCGAGTGTGGCATCGCGCATCAGAAACAGCCGATACCCAAATGGTGCCATCGGGACGATGCCGCCGGGAGCGTTGAGGATGCACATGTCGGCAGCGAACCCGCTGTAGATGAGATTCTCGATGCCAAGCCGGCGCAGGAGCCTGTCAAACTGGCCGGTCTGATACACAAATGGCTCTTCGGGAAGCGGCGCAACTATCTTCGCCCGATCCATCCGGGCATAGGGCGAATCGCTGGCATAGTCCTTGCCGTGAGCGCGGTCGAGTATGCTCTGGCGCCAGCCGGGCACTACCTCGGTCGGCTCCAGGACCGGCTCAGCGGGTGGGTCAATATCGTGCTGGGCCTCCGGGTGCTTTGCCGCTATCGTTGCACTTTCGACATGGCAGACCAGGATTCCGGCGGCGCGGGCGGCGTCCATCGCGGGCCTGATGCACTCGACCATGATTCGCTCCGCCTCGGCGAAGCTCTCGTAAAAGCCCATGCCGACGCAGTATGCCGGATCAATCTCCGGCCCGCCCTCGCAGCCGATATTCCAGCAGTGCATGCCGATGAAGACCGTCTTCGCCGGGTCGAGTTCGAGCATCTGAGTCTCGTAGCCCGTATCTGTTATCGGCAGCGTTCTGAAGTAGCGGCCCGGTAGTCTTAACATTGGGATCTCCGTGTCCGATATAGTCTTGTGACTACTTACCTACCCCCGACGAATGCTAGGCATCCGCCACCCCCTTCCGACACGGAAGGGGGAACAGGTTCATGCCACACACTACAGTATTGTGGCCAAGAGACCTGCGGGCGCACGCCATACGCCCCTACAAGCGGGTCAGCGGGCAGTCAGTTGGCTCTCTGTCGGTCGCGTTGGCGATCTCAGCGGCGGTTGCGCTCGGCGACCTGGCTGACGAGTGCGGCCGCCAGCTCGCAATCTTCGGGTTGATACTTCTCACAAAACGTTGACCAGCGGATCCAATTTTCCAGAAAGGCCGTAGCAGTCGGAGTCGCCTCGGCCCCATAGTGGTGTTCACGCGAGGCCGGGGGCATCGAGTAGGGATACACTTCGTCGCGCGCGTTGTGTTCCAGGAATGGACATGCTTCATTCATCAGGTAGTATGCGGCCTTGCCCGCGCCGGGAATGCCTGCATCGACAAGCTGAGCGCCGAAGTCCCACGCATCGCAGGTGAACTGCTGCGGGTCAATACTCATGCCGAACATCCAGGCCGAATATACATTCATGTAATCGGGAATCGGCGTTGGAGTTATCCCTGGAATCTCGGCGATCAGATTACTCAGCAGGCGCACCATCTTATCTATGCGCGCCACCTGGTCACGGATGATCTCAAGTTGCGCCAGGCAGATAGCTGCGGTGCATAACGGCATCCGGTAGGCGTAGCCGTTGATGAGGTGCTGTCGCCCGTATCGCGGTTTGGTCTGTGCCCCGCGACTCTGGCCGATGAAACGGATGCGTTCGGCAAGCTCGTCGTCGTCGGTGACCACACAGCCGCCGACATCCGAGCCCATCGTCTTTTCCGCGTCAAACGAGAACCCGCCCGCCTTGGACAGAGTGCCGGCAAAGCGGCCCTTGTACTCGCCGAATACCGCCTGACAAGCATCTTCATACACGATGAGGTCGTGCTTTTCGGCCAGCTCGTTGATCGGGTCCATGTCGCAGATGATGCCGGTTTTGTGCACCAGCAATATCGCACGCGTCCGATCCGTGATACAAGCTTCGACGGTTTCCGCATTGACATTGACGGTGCCCGGCTCGGTGTCGGCGAAAACCGGGATGTAGTTCTCCTTGAGCAGGCCCTGGATGGTGCCGTAGTCCGTAATCGGGCTGACAATGATCTCGTCGCCGGGGTCAAAGTCAAAGGCGGCGGCCATCACAGCCAGAGCCGGCGTGCAGCCCGGAGTGGCGATGCAGTGCTTCACGCCGTATTCTTCGGCGAATCTCTGCTCAAAACGCCCGATTATGTCGCTGGTGAGACCGCTGTCCACCACCTCCTGCAGGTACTTCATGCAGTTCGGGCCCATCGTGCGGGGGAAGGGATTAGGCAACTCCCCTTTCATGTGCGCCCAGGCTTCGGCCCCGTATTTCGCTCTGGTGCTTTGCGCCTTTGCCATTGTTGATCGCCTCTTCAGTTGATTGCTGATGATCGAAGGTACCTACGAGTCTTGAACCTCGATACGTTCGTTCCTCTGTGCCGAAATGGTAGCAACGACTGCCAGCCTGTTGGCGCGTAGGGAAGCCTCCTGCGGAATACAGTCGCCGCCGGCAAGCCAGTCGGCTACCACTGAAATCGGCTGCGGGAGTTGTGTTATCTGCTGGTCGGCGGCATCAGGATCGGTCACAACCAGGCGGCTGTCGGCCATGCCAAGGTCGGCATAGCCAGCCGTGCCGGCAACAGTGACCCGATAATCCGAGCCCTTGGTGTCAGGTAACATGCGCTGACCTTCGCACAAGGCGGCGCTGCCATCGTCCAGCTCGCAGAACACTGCCGCATGGTCGCGGAGATGTTCGTCATCAACATTGCCCAGATTCCCCATAGTGGCCGTCATCGCGACGATGCGGCGGCTGGTGACCCATTCCACCTGGTCGAGGCCGTGGATCAGCAGGTCGAGGAAGAGCCCGCCGGAGCGGCGCACGTCGAGGAACCACGGCGGCCGCTCGGCGCGCTTGAGCCGCACCGCCATGCGCACGTGCGTGAAGGCAGGAGTGCCGATGCGCCCGGAGGCTACGACCTCCCGGAAGCCGGCCCACAACGGCTGGCCGCGCAAGGTGAGCAGGTTCAGCACGCGCCGCTGTGGGTTAGCGGCCAGGACAGCCTCGATGGCCTCCTGCTCGTCCATCGTCAGCGCCAGTGGCTTGTCGCAAATCACGTCCGTGCCCGCAGCAAGAGCGGCCAGGATCACCTCCGCCCGCAGGTCATTCTCGTTGGCTACGGCGAGGATGTCCGGAGCGTAGCGGTCGAGCAACTCGCGGTAGTCACGCACCAGCGGGCACCCAAACTGCTCGCGCGCGGCGTCTTCCTGGTCAGGTCTGACGGCGGCGGCGACGATCTCAAGTAGCTCCCCGTGGAGCTTAGTAACTTCGCCGATGTGAGTTTCGCCGCCGACAATGCCCACCTTGTGCATAATTCGTCTCCTTGCATCACAGATAATATCACAGTCTCGTGGCATACGCCACTAGCTCAGCTACCCAGCCCACCAGTCATAACGAGTTGCTGGTTCCAAACAGCTTTGACACTATCCTGCCAAGCTCCTGCAAGAAGGCGAAGTAGGTTAAGCTGGAGAAATACACTATTTGAATAGACAATTCTTGGGGTGATTTGAACACTATACTTCTGGATATCGTATTGCGTCTCAGGAGAGAAAAGCGATGGCTAAATCCGTGTCAACGCAGAAGTTGCCGACAAGCGCGACATTTTCGGGAGCGCTATGTCTGGCGTTAGCTCTCATCCTTGCATTGTCCTTGCCCGGCTACGGCGCGAAGCAACCGGATAAGGCCGATGAGGGCGAGAAGGACACCGCAGTCATTGAGGTGACGGTGACCGAGACAGGCGTCCGACTGCACGCGGTCAACGCAGATGCTCGCAAGCTGCTGATCGAGCTGGCCGAGCAGGTGGGCTTGCAGTTGATAGTTGACGATACCGTTGACCGCACGGTGACCATCAACCTGATAGATAAGCAGCCGCGCGAGGTGCTCAACTGTCTGATTGACGCCTACGGACTGTCGCTGGCTGAGGTGGACGAGGTGCTGATTGTGAGCCAGGGGCTGCCCGAGAGCCCTTCGTCGTATTTGATGGCTGACATTGCGGCGGTGACGACCAAGTACGTGCAACCGGCACGGGCGCGCGAACTGCTGCCCATTTTCCTGCAGGGCCATGTGAAGACGAACCTGGCCCAGAATTCGGTGGTGCTTTGCGCCCCTACCCCGGTATTGCGCAAGTTCCGCGAGGATGTCGAGCAGTTCGACATCCCCGCCGCGCAGATAATGCTCAACGTGCTGGTGGTGGAGTTCACCGACATGAACTTTGATGAGTTCAGCGCCAAGTTCGGCTGGCACAACCAGGCGCTTGGGATTACGACTGATTCGCTGCTGGGCGAGGCCGTGCTGACTGCCGTTGCGCACCTGCCCACCCAGTTCTTCGTTGATCTGCACGCGGTGGTGCGCGATCAGAAGGCGCGTGTGCGTGCCAACCCATCGGTGGCCACCGTCAGCGGTCGCCGTGCCAGCATATTCATCGGCCAGGAGCAGTACCTCAGCATACCGGTAAGCGGCGGCAAGAACTCCATTGACGCCGGTGTTAGCCTGGGGATGACCCCGCTCACCGGCGGTGAAGGGGAGATAATCCTCGACATTGAGGTGGAGATCAGCACGCTGAGTGCGCCTGATCCGACAACTGGTCTCCCCGACAAGACCACGCGGTCAGCCGACACAACCATCCGCGTGCACGATGGAGACACCATCATCATCGGCGGCCTGGAGCAGGAAGAGATGCGCATGACACGGCGGAAGATTCCCATTCTCGGCGATATACCGATAATCGGCAAGCTGTTCAGGTCCAAGCGCACCGAGAAGACCAACGTGGACCTGGTCGTGTTCATTACCGCCGACATACTCTCACCCACCGGCCATCTGCCGGCCGAACGGGAGCAGCAGATGAAGCAGCGCATGGGGCTAACCCCTACGGAGGAGCAGCCATGAGCCCGCCGGCCACGAGCTGTCGGGGACATGCTAGCCGGTGGGTCCGTCTCGCCTTGTCGGCATTGTGTTTCGCTCTGGGCGCCTTGCACCTGGGCGCAATGGCGGCGTACGCGCAGACCAAGGGCTATTGCACTGTCACTGACGTGGAGGTCGTGCAGCTCAGCAACGCCGTGCGCATCACGCTGAAGGCCGACGGCGCGCTGCGCGTCGAGGTTGATGAGGTCAGCGCCTGGGAACAGAGCGAAGAGGGGGGCTGGCAGATGAAGAAGTTCGACGTTATCGAATTCCGCTTGCCCAACGCCCGCTCCAACCTCGGCAGCTTCGTTGACATCAGCGCCTATCCGATAAGTTATCTAAAGCTGGCAATCCCTCTTGAATCACAGGAGGGCATCGGCCTGGAGTGCGGTCTCGTCTTGTACCGACCGGCGGTGTACGGTCGGGTGCGGGCTGACAACTATCGCAGCGGCGGCAGATGGCTACGCGGTGACGTACAGGTGGATATTGAGAAGGCAGACAACGGGCGCGAGCTGTACCTTACCGTGACCAGCGGCAAGCATGTTGACCTGACTGAGTTGGAGAAGAAACCAAAGCCCAAGCATCTGGAGCGCCGGCTGTCGGTGAAGAAAGGTGCATCGGGAAGGCTTTCCGTACATGCCCTCAACGCCGATCTGCGCGAGGCGCTGAAGCAGATCTCGGAGCAAAGCGGCGTCGCGCTGGTTGTGGACAACGCGGTGACCAGTAACCTGAGCTGCCATCTGACAGACATGGAACTGGACCCGCTACTGCAGCGGCTGGCGCGAGCCTGCGGGCTGGTGGTGGCCCGGCAGCAGGACACCTATTACGCAAGCGACGGCGTGCCGACTAGCGTCGCATCGTACTGGCTTTCCAGCACCGAAACGATCCCGCTGCACTATCTGACTGCTACCGAGGCGCTCCCGCTTCTGCCCGATTACATCCTGCGGTACGTGCATTCCAACAAAGCCGGCAATGCTCTGGTGGCCACGGGGCCTCCGGAGTTGCTGCAAAAGCTCCGGGCCGATATTGCCAAAGTGGACAAGCGGGGCATGGGGATCCGGGTGCGCAGCGTTCTGGTGGAGTTCCATAATGGTACTGATGCCGAACGAACGCTCAAGGCTCTTGTTGCCACAGGCAACACGGAGGCCAGTCTTGACTCCGCTGATGCTGATGTCCGGTTCGCGGTACTGCGGGACCGACTCAGCGCAGTACAGGCGGAGATGAAATGGCGGCGGCGAGGCAGCAAGACAACGATGTATGTCAACCCCACGGTGCGGGTCCGTAGCGGCGAGACGGCTGAAGTATTCTTCGGTCAGAAGCTTTACTTCAAGTTCACGCGTGAGGGATGGCGGGGTCCCGAAGTTATCATAGAGTCGACCGACATTGGCGTACGCTTGCGTGCCACGCCCTGGGGCGCCAAACGGGACTACATAATGGTGCCGCTTACGCTGGAGGCCAGCAGCCTGGTTTCTGTCGGTGCGGGCGGGTTACCCACGGTCGCCACCCGCAGAGCCTACGCGACCCTGGCACTCAAGAGCGGCCAAACGGTCATTGTCGGTGGTCTGCGGGTGCGCCAGTCAGGCCGTAGCCGGCAACGGACCGCCCTGGCCATGATGCTGGGCCCGCTTGGGAGGAGCACCCAGCGGAATGTAATCGAGCGAAAGGCACTCATACTTTTGCAGGTGGACGCAGTGTCCTGACCGCGTTCTCCGGGCAGTTCCAGACCAGAAGAAGGAGCCAGATATGACAGCCGGCAAGTCAATAATGAGGAGTTGGCAGATGGCAGCGCTGTGCGCACTACTGGTCGCAGCCACGGCCAACTGCGGCCTCACTCAAAGCTACTGCAATATCACCGGCGTTGATGTGGAGGAGCTTTCCAACGGGGTGCAGATCTCTGTACATTCCGACGGCAGGCTCGAATGGCGCGAAACGCAGCGCGCCGACCAGGGCAAGAAACTGACGTTCCTGTTCAGCAACGCGCGACTACAGCTTGACGAAACCTTCTACCAGTTCGATACCGTGCCGCTCACCTACCTGCAGTTCGTCATCTCCGCATCGGCGAGGCAGGGGGTCGGCTGCACGATGACTGTAGGCCTCTCGGAGCGAGCCCAGGTGCGCTCCACCACCAGCCGCAACCTGCAGACTCTCATCGTGACACTTATGACCCAGCGTACGACCGCCGGTGGCCGCGAGGATGACAAAGCCAAGACCCCGGAGACCGGCCGGGCTGAAAGGGAGCTTTCGGTTGAATCCGACAACGGGCTATTGACCGTGCGGGCGCTCAATGCCGATATCCACGAGGTAGTCGCACGCATCGCCAAAGAAGGCGACGTCAACGTTGCCGTGGATGACCACGTCAAGCACAAAGTGAGCATCAATATCGAAAATGCTCCGGCCATGGTCATCATGGAGTGCCTGGCAGCCGGCTACGGGCTGGCGCTTTCCGAGGTCGGAGATGTGGTGATGTTCAGCGAGGGTGTCCTGAAGAAGAAGGACCTGGCCACGTACAACCGCAGCGAAACCGCCTCCTTCCCTATCACCTACCTCAAGGCTGACGCCGCGGCCGGCCTGTTGCCTAACTTCCTGATTAGCTACCTGCATGTCAACGCCGAGCAGAACGCTGTGGTGGTGACCGCACCCAGCCAGATGCTGGCGAAGATACAAAGCGACCTGAAGGCGGTTGACGTGCCGCCGCCGCTGATTATGGTGGACGCGCTGGTGGTGGAGATCACCAAGACAGGCGAGTTCGAGAGAGATCTGGAGACAGAGTACACCAGTGAGGACCTCGAAACCTCTATGGACGCCGGCAAGGGCAGAGTCGTCTATGATGACGAAGAGACGGCGGAGGTGGACCTGGAGAACGGTGTGGTGGCGACCGCCAGGTTGACCGCCAGGCTGAAGGCGCTGATCAGCAAGGGCGCTGCTCGCATCCGGGCCAACCCCCGGATGGCGGCGGTCAATGGCAAGCGTGCAGAGCTTTTCATCGGCGCACAGCGCTTTATTAAGGTGACCTACTCGCAGTATGGCCAGCAGCAGGAACGGATCGAGGGCGTGCCGGTCGGCGTGAAGCTTGATGTCACCCCCTGGACTGGCGGCGGAGGCGAGATAACTACCCGGATCTGGGTCGAGGTCAGCAATATCAGCTCCATTGACCCGGCGACAGGTATGCCGCGTCTTAGCACCCGCCACGCCCGAACCACCGTCCGAACCAAAGACGGCGAGACTATCATCATCGGCGGTCTCATCCAGCGGCAGACCGAAACCACACACCGCAAGATCCCGCTGCTGGGCGATATTCCACTCATCGGGCAACTATTTCGCAGCAAGTCCAGCACTTCGGTGGAAACGGAGCTGCTGATATTCCTGACACCGCAGCTACTTGACAATCGCGGCCGGCTTTCCCCGGAAAAGGAGGCCGCCACGCGCTCGCGTTTTCTGGAGGAAACCGATCCAGGTTACATGCCACCTCAGGAGCAGTGAGATGCACCTGCGTACCCAGGGGACAGTCCCTAAAGGGACAGTCCCCCCATCCCTTGAGGCGGCTGGTAACGACCAGCACAGGAGACATGGCAGATGGCGCTTTATGCCCAACCGGGAAAATGGCTCAATGACCCGCGCTTGCTGTACCACGACGGGGTCTATCATCTGTTCTACCTGCAGGGCCCACGCGACTTGCCCAAGCCGCCATACGAAGAAATGGCGCACGCGACCTCCACGGACTTGCTCAACTGGCAGACAAGCGAATTGCTGTTGCAGCCGGGCGAGCCAGGCTCATGGGACGACCGAGCGATTTGGACCAGCGGGTACGTGTCATACGAGGGTAGATACTACACGCTCTACACCGGCCTTTGCGAGGCCGAGGGCGGCAGGATACAGCGCCTGGGTCTGGCAAGCTCGGCGGACCTTAAGAGCTGGGAGAGGCACCCGGCAAATCCGGTGCTTGAGGCCGACCCGCGCTACTACGAAAGCGACCCCGATGACTCGCCGGATTATGACCATATCGCGTGGCGCGATCCGTGGCTGTGGCAGAATCCGGACGATGGTGTCTTCTACGCGTTCATCACCGGCAGACTCAATCACGGCCCCGGCGAGACGCGTGGGTGCATCGCGTTGGCAAAGTCGCAGGACCTGGTGGCATGGGAATGCCTCCCGCCCGCCTACGCCCCTGGGCGAGAGGTGTATCACGAGGTGCCCGAACTTTTCCCCTGGCAGGGCAAATGGGTGCTGCTATTCGGCAGCAAGGACGAAGGCCTGTCCATGAAGTACATCGTGAGCGACGACCCGCTGAGATGGGACAACGACGATCCAGGCAAGGTGCTC